>JAEWBA010000340.1 GCA_023391395.1 Pseudomonadota bacterium | reverse complement strand
TCCTCCGCGGTTAGCACAAAGCCGCGTCCCTGCAATTCAGCCGGCACCTTGAATATCGAGACTTCTGCCTTCTCCGCGCCCCAGACGTAGCCGCCGTAACCGAACAGGCCCGGCTCGGACAGCTCCTTCTTGCCGCGCGCCACCCATTGGCCGAGGACCGGGAAATACTTCGGTTGCACATTGACGTCGAGGCCGGCGCTCTCCGCGGCCCGTGACACGACGGTACGCGAACGGATGATCTCCATCTCGGAGGGAGCGCCAGTCTTGATGTCGAAAGCGCCGGAGATATCGCCCGGCATCTCCTTCTTCTGCTGGCCCGAGCTCTCCTCGACGTGAATCAGGATACTGGCTTCGTAGATGGGTTGCGCGATCAGTGCATATGCCACTCCCAGCAACATGGCAAGCGCGGCCACTCCGGCAATCAACCAGCGGTTTGCCTTGAGGAAGTTGAGGTGCTTGGCCAGGTCGATCTTGTCATCCGGCTCAAGATTGGACGGCAATTGCTGAATGGGTAGATTCATCTGGATTCAGAATGAGAAGCGGGACAATGGATGTGAAGCGGAACAAGCGTGGGCGCAGCTTGTGCGTATCAATGCAATGCGCTTGTCGCTTGTCATTTCTTATCGTGGCGAGTCCGTATGGTTGACGATGCATTGACGAACCGGGACAGGCTCTGACGCTCCGGGTAGCCTGGTATGCGGGCGGACCGAGTCGGCCCCAGTCCCCACATTGCCTTACTTTACGCGGCCCGCCCCTCGAAAATAAGTATGGAATTTCGATGCATCACTCCCGGGCGGACGGCAATCGATTCGATTTTTGGATCGATTGCCGCCACTGGCGCGTTCCGGTTTTTTCTAGCGCGGTGGTGCCGACTCTGCCGCGCTCCCCTGCATGGCAACCTGGCTGCGCAGGACTTCCGCCAGGCGGCTGGCATACGGGCTGGCCGAAGAAGGATGACCATGGATCAGGTAGAGCATGGCCTTGCAGGCACGCCGCTCGCCGAGTGGCAATAGGGCCAATGTCCCCTGATCCAGGAATTGCTGCACCCGGTGCCGCGGCAGCCAGGCATAGCCCAGGCCTTCGCCGACAGCCTGCACCACGGTATCGAAGCTGCTCAGATTCCAGCGCCGCATCTGCCGCGTCCCGTCCCCGCCCTCCAGTTCGTTGCCGGAACCGATACCGATCTGGATGTGCCGTTCCAGGTCGGCAGCGCTGAGGCCGCGCCCCAGTGCGCATAGGGAATGATCGGGATGTGCGACCGCGACGTATTCGACTTCCAAAAGCGGCTCGCCGAGAAAGCCCATGGGAACGCGCGGACTGATCGCGAGATCGACCGACAAGTCGCGCAGCACTTCCTCGGTGCGTTGCATGGAAAGCTCGGTCAGACGCACATGCGTGTCCACGCCCAGCGCACCGAATTTGCGCAAGGCATGCATCAGGATTTGCGAAGGGCAGTTCTGATCCACCGCCAGGCGCACTTCGGAAACCCAGCCCTGGCCGAGGTGGCGCGCGAAGACTTCCAGTTCGATGGCTTCCTTCAGCACGCGGCGCGAGCGATCCAGCAGCGCCCGTCCTGCCGTGGTCAGGTGCGCCTTGCGGCCCTCGATCTTCAGCAATTGCACGTCCAGCTGTTCCTGCAGCTTGGCAATGGTGTAGCTGATGGCGGATTGGCTCAGATGCAGATGCTTGGCCGCTTCCGCAAAGCCGCCGCAGTCGATGACCGCATGCAGGATGCGCCACTGTTTCAGGCTCACATAGAAATTCTGGACGTCATGCGGCCGGGAACGATAGTTGCCGCGCTGGCCGTTCCGTGCCGGTTGCTGTGTGAGAGGTGTGGTAGGTGGCGTCATGGATATCCTCGCGATTGCAATTCGTCTTGGCTCTGGCGCCGCTCCGGCGGCGCATCTGCATACGCCCCGGCCAAGGGCATCTGTCAAATGAAGCAAAGCGGTCCGGGCGGTGTGAAGCAGGACTTGCGGCAAGCATGCAAGCCTGTCCGCGCCCTCTCGACCCGCTCGCCACGTTTTCAACAGCCTGCTAAAGCGGCGCGCTGGCAGCAATAGCAAGCGCCAAGCCTGCGCTGCAAGTGACTGATTTCTCCACGTTTTCCCTATCGCACCGGGAGCTTGCCGCCCGCGCCTGTATCGCCCTTGTATCGCTAGCTCGGTGCACTATGCAGCGTGCACGGATGCGCAAACAGATAGCGGACCGCAAGAAATAAAAAGCCCGCCACCGACATGCATAGGCAAGCGATGGCGGGAACCGGAGACAAATCCGGGGGCAATGCAAAGACTTCGTATCCTGCAAGCTTTCGCATCGCGTTCCGCCCTTCTTCGCAAATCACATACCAATTCCCTAAACCCTTGATTCATTGCGCTATTACGGCTTGGCATCGCGACAGCTGTGCTTCTCCGGTCCGGCGCTGTAGCGGCGAAGAGGCAGCTTTCCGTTCGTGCCGGCATGTTCGTCGCGCGCAGGGACGATACGGGCGCAGCCGGTGCACACTGCGATGGCGCACGGGGGCCTACCCGCTCTATGAACATGGTCTGGATGCGGTCCTGTTATGTAAGGCAGATGCACAATGAAGCGGAGAAAGTAGTGCAGCATGGATGCGCCGGACAGACCGCAAGGCACCGGAGCGCTGCCGTTTCTCAGGCTTGGCCGCTCGAAATACCCCCTGGCTCGCCTTTCCCACTGCTGTCGACGCGACGCTTCGCGCGATGAAGGCATGCGCTAACAAGGATCGAAGCGGTTTCGAGTGGGGCGATGCAGCGATAAGGGCGATGCGCACCGACCCGCAAGCTAGTGCAATACCCGGCGCAATCCCTTCCCAGAGGCGCCAAGTTTCCGGAGGGGCAGAACAATGCCTTGACCGTCCGTGTCACAGCTTGGAACACGCGGCCGGTTTTCTCCCCTCACAAAAACGGATGCGGCCGTGCTACTGTATTTCCCACGCAGGTTTTTCCGGATCATTATCATGTGCCAACTGCTTGGGATGAACTGCAACGTCCCGACCGATATCGTCTTCAGCTTTACCGGCTTTGCCACGCGCGGCGGCCGCACCGATCACCATGCCGACGGCTGGGGGATCGCCTTTTTCGAGGGTGCCGGCGTGCGGCACTTCGTCGATTACGAGTCGGCAGTCGACTCGCCGATTGCCGAGCTCATCAAGCGCTATCCGATCAAGTCGAAAAACGTCATTGCGCACATCCGCAAGGCGACGCAGGGCCGTGTGGCTCTGGAGAACTGCCATCCTTTCGTGCGCGAGCTGTGGGGCCGTTACTGGGTGTTCGCCCACAACGGTGACCTCAAGGAATTCGCACCAGAACTCAACGGTGCCTTCCGGCGTGTCGGCGATACTGACAGCGAGTTGGCATTCTGCTATTTGCTGCAGGAATTGCGGCGCCGCTTCGGCGATACG
Source organism: Pseudomonadota bacterium (assembly GCA_023391395.1). Classification (GTDB taxonomy): domain Bacteria; phylum Pseudomonadota; class Gammaproteobacteria; order Burkholderiales; family Burkholderiaceae_D; genus Noviherbaspirillum. Next base: position 4,881 of record JAEWBA010000340.1, on the reverse strand, counting down.
CCGCCCGAGCTGCCGGCGCTGACCGCCGCCTTGCGTGAGCTCACCGCCGAAATCGCTCGGCATGGTCCCTTCAACATGATGCTGTCCAACGGCAACGCCCTGTTCGCGCATTGCTCGACCAATCTGTATTACATCGTGCGCCAATATCCCTTCGCCGTCGCCCAGCTGTCCGACCAGGATGTGACGGTGGACTTTTCTGAAGTCACTACACCCAGCGACCGGGTGGCCGTCATCGTCACTCAGCCGCTGACGACCAACGAGATCTGGACCCAGTTTGCGGCCGGCGAATTGAAGGTATTCGTCGAGGGCGTGCCGGTGGAGCTGTCCTGAGTGCGGCGCAGCATTGAAACTTGCCACAGAGCAATTAGAATGGATTACAGTACGGTTGGGAGACCAAGCGTCTGAGGAAACGGGCAGTCCTGAGGACGAAGCGCCACAGAAGCAAGCCACCATCCGGAAACCGACTGCCCGGCGCCCCGAAACCGCTGCGCGGGCGGGCTAATCCAGGAAGCGCGAACCGGCCGTATGCGTCTCGGTCCGCCATGGCTTTCTCCGGAAATTGCGGAGCTGCCATGTGCGAGACCCTGACCCATACGACCCGTGCGCGTTTGTTCGTGAGCCGAGCGAAAGAGCGACCGCCTTCGGGAGGATGTCGGGAGCGGAAGCAGCGGGCCGCGCCAGGAAGGCCGAGCATGCACGCATGCCGTGCAGCACGCCCCCGCGCTGCAGCATTTCAAGCTCATAACGAGAAGAGAACAAGAAGAAGGCAATGATCGCCGATCCATCATCCGGAATCAGTCTCAGGCCCCTGCGGGTGCGGGAATTTTTCCTCGCTCGCCAGCCCATTCTCGACCGCCGCCAGCATCTGGTGGCTTACGAGCTCCTGTTCCGCAATGCCGACACCGCGACGGCGACGATCACCAGCGACCTGTCGGCCACTGCCGCCGTGATCGCCCATGCTTCCCAGCTCGGCCTGGAAAAGGTGATCGGCGAATCGCTGGGCTATCTGAACGTCGACGCCGCGGTACTCATGAGCGACATCTTCCAGTTCCTTCCGCGCGAGAAGGTGATGCTGGAAATCGTGGAAACCACCAAGGTGACGCCCGCCGTGCTGGAACGCGTGGCGGAACTGGTGCGGGCGGGATTCCGCTTCGCGCTGGACGATGTCATTACCGACTCCACCGAAGTGCGGCAACTGATGCCCCTCATCGACGTCATCAAGCTCGACCTGCGCGACATGCCTCTGTCGGCCCTGCTGAAGCTGACTCCGCAGTTCAAGCAGGCAGGCAAGAAGCTGCTTGCCGAAAAGGTGGAAACGCGCGAGCAGTTCCAGACCTGCCTGGACCTGGGCTTCGATTACTTCCAGGGTTATTACTTCGCACGCCCGGTGGTCTTGAAGGGCAAGAAGCTCTCGCCGTCGCAGATCGCGATCTTCCGGCTCCTGCGCCTGATCAATTCCGATGCGGACAACCAAGTCATCGAGTCCAGCATCAAGCAGGACGTGTCGCTATGCCTGAATCTGCTGCGCCTAGTGAATACGCCGGCCGTGGGCGCCCGCTGCCGCATCGATTCCATCGGCCAGGCATTGATGGTGCTCGGCCGCCAGCAGTTGCAGCGCTGGCTGCAGATCATGGTTTATGCCGAGCCTTGCAAGCAGGGCCAGGCCATGACGCCGCTGCTCAATCTGGCAGCCACGCGCAGCAAGCTGCTGGAGCTGATGGCCTACAAGCTCGAACCCAGAAACCCTCATTTCGCCGATACCGCTTTCACGATCGGCATCATGTCGCTGCTGGATACGCTGTTCAGCATGCCGATGGCGGAGGTGCTGGAACAGATTCCGGTCGTCGAGGAAGTCATGAACGCCCTGCTCTACCGCGAAGGCCGCCTAGGCGAAATGCTGGAGCTGGTGGAATGCACGGAGCGCCCGGACGAAGGGCGGCAACTGATGGCTCCGCTGCTCGAGAAGCTGCAATTGTCCAGCGACGACCTGTACTCACTTCAGCTCACCGCCTTCGAGTGGAGCGACGAAGTGGCGCGCGTCGCGCATTGATGCTTCTGCGCGACACGTAGCGCAGGCAGGATCTTCTTACCGGCTCACGTCCTGCCAAGACGCGAAGCACCCGCCTCCCGATTACAGGTTCGGCGCCAGCCAGCGCTCCACATCTTCCTTGGCGACACCGCGGCGCGCCGCCATGTCTTCCACCTGATCCATGCCGATCTTGCCGACCACGAAGTACTTCGATTCAGGGTGGGCGAGGTAGAAGCCCGAGACCGAGGCCGCGGGCGCCATGGCAAAGGCGTCAGTGAGCTCCATGCCGAATTCTTCGCATTGCAACTGGCGGAACACCTCAGTCTTGACCGTGTGTTCCGGGCAGGCCGGATAGCCCGGCGCCGGGCGGATGCCGCGATAGGCTTCCTTGATGAGTTCCTCGTTGCTGAGCGACTCGCCGGCCGCATAGCCCCAGAACTCCTTGCGCACACGCTCATGCAGGTGCTCGGCGAAGGCTTCCGCCAAGCGGTCGGCCAGCGACTTCAACAGGATGGCGCTGTAATCGTCGTTGTCGTCCAGGAAGCGCTGTACATGCTTTTCGATGCCGAGGCCGGCGGTGACCGCAAACATGCCGATGTAATCCGCGATGCCGGATGACTTGGGGGCGATGAAGTCCGCCAGGCAGCGATTTGGGCGCATGACGCCGTTCACCGCCGACTTCACCGTCTGTTGGCGTACGCCGTAATAGGTGAAAGCGACTTCGCTGCGGCTGTCGTCCGTATAGATCTCGATATCGTCGTCGTTGACGCTATTGGCCGGCAGGAGTGCGATGGCGCCGTTGGCGGTCAGCCAGCGACCCTCGATCAGCTTCTTCAGCATCGCCTGCCCCTCCTCGAAGACCTTGCTGGCCGCTTCGCCCACCACCTCGTCCTTGAGGATGGCGGGGAAAGGACCAGCCAGATCCCAAGTCTGGAAGAACGGGCCCCAGTCGATGTATTTCGCGATGGTTGCCAGGTCATAATTCTCGAACACCCGACGGCCGATGAACTTCGGCTTCACCGGCGCTGCATCGCCGCTGAATTCCACTTTCGTCTTGTTGGCGCGCGCCTCGGCCAGCGAGACCAGCGGCACTGCCTTCTTGTTGGCATGCTGCACGCGGATGCGTTCGTAGTCGGCCTTCACTTCGGCGATGTATTGCTCGCGCTGCTCGGGCGTCAGGAGCGACTGCGCCACCGGCACCGAACGCGAGGCATCGGGTACGTAGACCACCGGACCATCGTAATTGGGCGCAATCTTCACCGCCGTATGGGCGCGGCTTGTGGTGGCGCCGCCGATCAGAAGTGGAATGCCGCGCTCGCGGAACCAGGGATCGCGCTGCATTTCCTTGGCCACGTAGGCCATTTCTTCCAGCGAAGGCGTGATCAGCCCGGACAGGCCGACGATATCGGCATTCACCTCTTTCGCCTTGGCCAGGATTTCCGAGCAGGGCACCATCACGCCCATGTTCACGACTTCGAAGTTATTGCATTGCAAGACCACCGAAACGATGTTCTTGCCGATGTCGTGCACGTCGCCCTTGACGGTGGCCATCACGAGCTTGCCCTTGGACCGGGCGACGATGCCGGTGCGCTCTTCATCGAGACGCTTCTCCTCTTCGATGAAGGGAATCAGGTGCGCGACCGCCTGTTTCATCACGCGCGCCGACTTGACTACCTGTGGCAGGAACATCTTGCCCTGCCCGAACAGGTCGCCGACGATGTTCATGCCATCCATCAGCGGACCTTCGATCACATTGATCGGGCGACCGCCGGCTTCCATGATCTTGAGGCGCATTTCCTCGGTGTCTTCGACGATCCATTGCGTGATGCCATGCACCAGCGCATGCGCGAGGCGTTTCTCGACGGAGGCGTCGCGCCATTCCAGGCTTTGCTCTTCCTTCTTGCCCCCGGCTTTCAGCGTCGCCGCGAATTCGATCATGCGCTCGGTCGCATCCGGGCGCCGGTTGAGCACCACATCCTCGACGCGCTCGCGCAGCTCGGACTCCAGATCGTCGTAGACGCCTATCATGCCAGCGTTGACGATGCCCATGGTCAGGCCCGCCTTGATGGCGTGATAGAGGAAGACGGTGTGGATCGCCTCGCGCGCCGGATCGTTGCCGCGGAAGGAGAAGCTCACGTTCGACACGCCGCCGCTAATCTTGGCGTGCGGCAGATTTTCCTTGATCCAGCGCGTCGCGTTGATGAAATCGACCGCGTAGTTATTGTGCTCCTCGATGCCGGTGGCAATGGCAAAGATGTTGGGGTCGAAGATGATGTCTTCCGGCGGGAAGCCGACCTTTTCCGTCAGCAGCTTGTAGGCGCGCGCGCAGATCTCGGTCTTGCGCGCGAAGGTGTCGGCCTGGCCCGTCTCGTCGAAGGCCATTACGATCACCGCCGCGCCATAGCGCCGGCACAGCGTCGCCTGGCGCAGGAATTCCTCCTCTCCTTCCTTCATCGAGATGGAATTGACCACCGCCTTGCCCTGCACGCATTTGAGGCCGGCCTCGATCACCGACCACTTCGACGAATCGATCATGATCGGCACTTTGGCGATATCCGGCTCGCCGGCAATCAGGTTTAGGAAGCGCGTCATCGCGGCGACCGAATCCAGCATCGCCTCATCCATGTTGATATCGATGATCTGGGCGCCGTTCTCGACCTGTTGGCGCGCCACCGACAAGGCTTCATCGAACTGCTCGTTCAAGATCATGCGCGCGAAGGCTTTCGAGCCGGTGACGTTGGTGCGCTCACCTACGTTTACGAATAGCGAGTCGTCGTCGATGATGAAGGGCTCCAGACCCGACAGCTTCATGCGGTGGTCAGACTCTGGAATCTTGCGCGGCGCGATACCGG
>JAEWBA010000334.1 GCA_023391395.1 Pseudomonadota bacterium | reverse complement strand
AGCCCGCGCTCAATCACGAGAGGTGAAGGTAGCCCGGCCATCAACAGAAACGAGACGGCGGTAAAAGCCCGCGCCGGAGACGTAACCGGCACGAATTCAACGGGGAGGAATGATGGGAGTGAAACCGAAGATTTTTGCTTTCTCCAATGTCGTCGGCAGCGGTGATGGCATCGCATATGCGATGGCTGAGGATGGCACCGTACTAGGTAGCCACTGGTGCAGCCACGAATGTTACGTGTCAGGCGACCTGGGCGTGACGCCTGGCAGCCGCCCTGACCGGCACGAAACCTACGCTAAGCACTACCCCGATGGCTACGAAATGGAATTCGTGCCCGCCAGCCAGGTGCTGGCGCATGAAGGCCTGAAGCGCGCCTTTGATTTGAACCAGCAGCAACCGGCGGCTGCGCAATCGGAAGGCGGTGCGGCATGAACTGCATCGTCGACATGGACTGCCGCCGCCACGCAGACCAGCTTGGACGCGAAGCGGAACTTGCTGACGCCGTCATCAAGCGCCAGGACGAGCTGATGCAGCCGGGCGAAGAATTCGATCCGCTGCGCCCTGACAACTTCGATGAAGCAATCGGGGAAAGCCTAGCGGATCCGGCCAGTGGCATGCCGCAAACCCTTGCTTCCCTTCTGTCTGACCAGAACGGCCCGTACATCATCGCCCGACTGCTGCTGGCCGTGGCTACCGTGTACATGGCGCCACTGGCGGAACTGGAGGTTGAGAACGATCTGCTGCGCGGGGTGGCCGCATGAACGCCCCCTTCCCCAACTTCGCCGTTGCTCAGCGCGCCTATGACCGCCAAGAACCGGCCTGGATCAACGACAGATCGGCCGAGCTCATCGAGCGCCACGCCGCCGAGGAAGCACACCGGCTTCGCTCCGCTCTGATGACTGATGCCGCGGTAGCCCAGGACATCGCCGCCGACACCTTCGAGTGCATGGCGCCCGACTTGGCGGCAATTGCGTTGCGCTTGATTGTCTCCGGCGCTATCGACGACCTGCAGGCGGTGCGCACGCTGATCCTGCGGGAAATGAACACGCGCATTGCCAGCGCCGCCGACAAAGCCGCACGCGAATTCGTAGCAAACCGGAGGCCGGGATGATCGATTTCCTCGAATGCAAAGTCATGCCGCTGATGTTCGTCGCGGTCGCCATCATCTTCGCAGTTGGAGGGTTTCAATGAGCCCTACGACGCTCACGAAGGCCGAAACCGTGGCGCTCTGGCATGCCATTTCATGGATGGAGCTGTGCCTGCGTAAGACCATGGAGGACGGCGACGTTTCTCCTGGGATCGAACTAGAGCGGGAAAGACTGCGCATTGCCAAGCGCGCACTGCGCAAGGTGAACGCGATCCGCAGATCACAGGCAATAGAGGCGAAGGCGGCCGCAGCACTACGCCGGCGAATTGATCTGCTCAATTCCGATGAGCGCAACAAAGCAACCGGAGAGCCGCTATGACCTACCGCGCCCTACTCGGCCTGTCCCTGTCGCCGGTCTTCCAAGCGCTGCGCCGCTGGTGGCTCAAGTGTGCCGAGCACCACTACATGATCTGCGCCGCCACCGAGCAGCAGCGCGCCCGCGAGGCACACCAGAACGTCGCCTACTACCAGAAACGCGCCGCCTTGGCGCGCTCGGCGAGGTTTCAATGATTCAGCGCGTACCGACTACGGCCACCGGCCGTTGGCTTAAGGCTTGCCGCATGGCGCTTCGCCGGATTGGCGCAGCGATGCGAGCAGCACTTTATTGAACAACCACCTAGGGAGGTATCAATGAGTAACCAAGTCGCCGTCAGCCCGGCAAAGAACCTGCATTCCTTCTTGGAGCGCTACAAGTCGCAGATCGCGATGGCGCTCCCGAAGCACATCACGGCCGATCGCATGGTACGGCTGGCGATGACGTCGTTCAGTCAGAACCGTTCACTGCAGAACTGCGAACCGCAATCGATCTTCGCCAGCATCATCATGGCCTCGCAACTGGGTCTGGAGATCGGCGTCGGCGGCCAGGGTTATCTGGTGCCGTACAAGGGAAAAGCGACGTTCGTCCCCGGCTGGCAGGGCTTGGTTGACCTGGTCTCGCGCGCCGGACGCGCCACTGTCTGGACCGGCGCCGTGTATGAAGGCGACGAATTTGATTATGCCCTTGGCGATTCTCCGTTTGTGCGGCACCGCCCGGAAGGTGACAGCGACGACATCACCAAGCTGACGCACGTCTATGCAGTCGGCCGCGTCAACGGTAGTCAGTTCCCTGTGATCGAGGTGTGGAGTATCGGCCGCATCGAGCGCCACCTGAAGAAATACAACAAGGTCGGCGCCCAGCACTATGCCCACGAGAACATGGAAATGTATGCGCGCAAGGTCGCGCTTCTCCAAGTGCTGAAGTACATGCCGAAGTCGATCGAAGTGCAGCGCGCCATGGACGTATCGCATGCAGTCGATAGCGGCAAGAACTTCACCTTTGACGGTGAAGTGGTGGTCGTGGATGACGGCAGCGACGGTCAAGCGCACGAAGAAAAAACACTGCCGACGCTCTCCGACGAAGACTTCGAGAAGAAGAAAGCCGGCTGGCAAAAGACCGTCACCGACAAGAAGAAGACGGTCAACGACCTGATCGCGTTCATCGAAACCAAGGAACTGCTCACCGCGGATCAGAAGGTCGAGATCGCGTCCTGGGCGACTACCGGCGAGTACGCGCCGGAATAAGGGGGAATCCATGAACGTCATCCACGTAACGCAGGGCAGCGACGATTGGCTTGCGATCCGCGCCCAGCACGATACCGC
>JAEWBA010000176.1 GCA_023391395.1 Pseudomonadota bacterium | reverse complement strand
GGCTTAGGTAGACATCGATGTAGTCGGTCTGCAGGCGGCGCAGCGAGCCTTCGACGCAAGCCATGATACGCTTGGCCGCCAAGCCCTTGTCTTGCGGCGTGATTTCCCAGCCGACCTTGGTAATGAGGACCATCTGGTCGCGGCGACTCGGCCGCGCTTTCAGCCAGTTGCCGATGATGGTTTCCGACTCCCCGCCCTTGTTGCCGCGGGCCCAGGAAGAGTAGGCGTCAGCGGTATCGATGGCGTTCAGGCCAGCGTCGGCGAAGCGGTCGAGCAGGGTGAACGAGGTCGCCTCGTCCACGGTCCAGCCGAACACGTTGCCGCCGAAGACCAGCGGGGCGATTTCCAGGCCGGTACGGCCCAGGGCACGTTGCTTCATCACAGCCTCCTTGCAGGTAAAAATACCGGAATGCGCAGGCGCTGCCGATGCCTGCCGGCGTGCGCCGCGCCAATGGCTACTTGTCCCTCGCGAACAACCCCTCCAGGAATTCGGCAATGGCGGTTTTCAATACTTCCTGATCCAAGTCCGGCTCGCGCACCGCGCGTGCGGCCAGGCCCTCGAAGAAAATCTGCAGGCTCAGCGCGCGCGCCGTTCCGACTTCCTTGGGGATGCCCTTGCCCCCGGCCGCAGGGTCGGCGCACAGCCAGTTGGCGAGTTCCTTGCGCATTTCCAGATCGAAGCTGTGCAGTGCCTGTGCGATCTTGGCATCGCGCCGCGCCTCGGCGCTGATCTCCAGGAACAGCGAAGCGTTCATCATGGATGGCTCGCCATTGCGCCAGAACTCGAAGGTGCGAATCATGGTGTCCCCCATGTCGGACGACTGATGCAGGGACGAAATGCTGTCGCGGCTGGCTTTCAGTTGCTGCTCGATGATGGCCACAATAATCGCGTTCTTGCTATCGAAATAGCGATAGATCAGCCCCGGGCTCATCTGTGCCGTTTCGGCGATGGTGGCCATGCTGGCGGCATGGAAACCATGCTCGACGAAGCAACGCCGTGCCGCTTCGAGGATGCGCTCGCGTTGCGCCAGGGCGCGTTCGCTCAAGAGCGACTGGTTGACGGGAGTGGTCATTGCGCCGAGCCGCTCCCCGCGCGCTGGGCGGTCTTTTGGCTGCTTTCCTGCCAGCCGCCGCCCAGCACCTTGTAGAGAGTCACACGGTTGCTCTGCTCCGCCACTTGCGCCGCCACCAGGGCCTGTTGCGCTCCGTACAAGGTGCGTTGCGCATCCAGCAGGTTCAGGAAGCTGTCCTGGCCCTGGTCGTAGCGCGCCTTGGAGAGATCGTACGCGCGTTGCGCCGCTTCCAGCAGCGACTGCTGGGCGGCACGACGATCCGCCAGGGTGGCGGTCAGCGCCAGTGCATCCGCCACTTCACGAAAGCCCGACTGGATCGTCTTTTCATAGCGGGCCAGCGCGATGTCGCGGTCGGCCGTGGCTGCGCCCAGGTTGGCGCTCAGGCGCCCGCCCTGGAAGATCGGCAAGTTGATCTGCGGCACGAAGCTCCAGATGCGCGTGCCCGAATCGAACAGGCCCGACAGTTCGGTGCTTGCCGTGCCGATGCTGCCGGTCAGCGATATCGACGGGAAGAAGGCGGCACGCGCGGCGCCGATATTGGCATTGGCCGAGCGCAGCAGATGTTCCGCCTGCAGCACGTCGGGGCGCCGCAGCAGCACTTGCGAAGGCAGTTGCGCCGGCAGCGGCGAAATACCCGAGACCGCCACGTCGAAACCCTTCGGCAGCAGCGCCGGATCGAGCGGCGCGCCCAGCAGCAGGCGCAGCGCATTGGTGTCGGTGGCGACCAGCCCGGCAAAGCGGGCGACATCGGCACGCGCGGTTTCGACGGTGGTTTGCGCCTGTGCGAGGTCAAGCGCGGACACCGCGCCGGCCTCGTGCCGCTTGACGATCAAGTCGTAGGCCCTGAGCTGGTTGTCCAGGGTTGCCTGCGCCACCCGCTGCGCCTCGAGGTCGGCTGCCAGCGTGAGATAGGTGTTGGCGATTTCCGCGATCAGCGCCAGCTGGGCGCTGCGGCGCGCCTCTTCCTGCGCGAAATACTGCTGCAGCGCCGCCTGCGACAAGTTGTGCACGCGGCCGAACAGATCCAGCTCGAAGGCGGAAACGCCGACCGAGGCGCTGTAGATGCTGCCGGGCGTGGGCACGTTGCCGCCGCTACGGTTGAGGGCCACGTTCGCGCCCACCGACGGAAACTGCTCGGCGCGCTGGATGCGGTACAGGGCGCGGGCCCGTTCCACGTTCAGCACGGCGATGCGCAGGTCGCGGTTGTTGTCGAGCGCCCGCGCGATCAGCTCCTCCAGCTTGGGATCGGTGAAGAAGTCGCGCCAGCCGATGTCGGCAGCGGCCGGGGCCTCGGCCGAACCGGCCGGAGCCGAGGCCGGCGCCTTGGCCGCCGTGGTGGGCGGCAACGGCCAATCGGTGGGAATCGCCGCATCGGCGGCGGGCAGCTTCGGTTCGAGCACCGAGCAGGCCGACAGCGACAGCACCGCCGCCAGTCCCAGGCTTGTTAGAAAGGTCTTATTCATGG
>JAEWBA010000278.1 GCA_023391395.1 Pseudomonadota bacterium | reverse complement strand
GCAATCCAGCCAGTATGGCGTGGTCGATTCCATCCGGGCGGTGCAGGAAACCGGCAGCAACGGCGTGGCGGGCAGCGTCATCGGCGGCGTGGTCGGCGGTCTGTTGGGTAATCAGGTTGGTGGCGGCAGTGGCCGCACAGTGGCTACCGTAGCGGGTGCCGTGGGTGGCGCGGTCGTCGGCAACCAGGTCGAGCGTCGCAACAGCACGCCGAAGCAGGCCTATCAGATCGGCGTGCGCATGGATAACGGCAGCTATCACACCCTGACGCAGGACAGCGCCGCCGACCTGCGCGTCGGCAGCCGTGTACGCATCGAAGGCGGACGCGCTTACCGCTACTAGAGCTCCCCTCACGATAATTAAGCTGTCTGGCTGCCAGGGCGCCCATTGCGCCCTGGCAGCCGTTTGCGCCCCTCAGCGCGCAAAAACGCTGTGGCAACGCAAGACAAGGGATTGCGAAAAAGGAACCCTCCGGCTGAAGGCTTGCCAAATCAGTACGCGCCTCTTCTTCGCCTTCGCGTCTGCCAGCCCATGTCCAAGCCAGGAATTTCCGGCGACACACCGGTCGCACCGCCTGCCAGCGTGTCGCCCCCGCCCGCGTCTCCGCCTCCGAGCGCGGACGACGATACGCCGGATGCGCCCGGCTTGAATGTCGCTACTGCCGGTGTAGTTCTGCTGACGGTGGTCGTCCTGTACTTCGGCCGCGACATCTTCATTCCTTTCGTGCTGGCCGTGCTGCTGAGCTTCCTGCTCGCCCGCCCGGTGGAATGGCTGCGTCGTCTGCATGTGCCGCGCGCGCCGGCCGTCGTGCTGGTGGTGGCCTGCGCCATGGTGCTGATAGGCGGCGTATCGGTGCTGGTAGGCAGCCAGGTGGTCAGCCTTGCCAACAATCTGCCGGCCTATCAAAAGACCATGCAGACCAAGATCCGCACGATCCGCGAAGCTGCGGTCGGCGGTGGCGCAATCGATCGCACCGCCCAGGTGATCCAGGCATTGGGGCGCGAATTGTCGGCAAAGGCGGATGGCGAAAAGGTCGGGCTGGACACCGATGGTCACACCGCGAAGCCGGAGCCGGTGCCGGTCCGCATCGAGACCGACGCGCAGCAGCGCGCACTGGAGACCCTGCGCAACGTGGTCGGGCCGGTGCTCGGCCCCATGGGTACCGCTGGCCTGGTGATCGTATTCGTGTTCTTTGTCCTGCTGCAGCCCAGCGACTTGCGCGATCGCTTCATCCGCTTGGCCGGCAGCGACCTGCACCGCACCACCGAAGCCTTGAGCGAAGCCGCCGAGCGGGTCAGCCGCTATTTGTTGATGCAACTGGTAGTCAATGCGACCTATGGCATACCGGTAGGCATCGGCTTGTATCTGATCGGCGTGCCCGGGGCCTTCCTGTGGGGGCTGCTGGCGACGCTGCTGCGTTTCATTCCCTATCTGGGGCCGGTGATCGCTGCGGCCTTTCCCTTGACGATGGCGTTTGCCGTCGATCCCGGCTGGACCATGCTGTTGTGGGCCGCGCTGCTCATTCTCATTGTGGAGCTGGTCAGCAACAACGTGGTGGAACCCTTGTTGTACGGTTCCGGTACCGGCCTGACGCCGGTGGCGGTGATTCTCGCCGCAATTTTCTGGACCCTGCTGTGGGGCCCGGTCGGCCTGTTCCTGGCCACGCCCCTGACGGTGTGCCTGGTGGTCATGGGACGCTATGTGCCGCAGCTGACTTTCCTGGACGTGCTGCTTGGCAGCGATCCGGTGTTGCAGCCGGAGGAAAGGCTATACCAGCGCCTCCTGGCCGGCAACATCGAAGAAGCGATCGACATCGGCGAAACCGCCGTCGCCGAAACTTCGCTGACAGCCTTCTATGATGAGGTCGGCTTGCCTGCGCTGCGTCTGGCCGAACATGCACGCGAGCGCGGCGCCTCGGTGCAGGACCGCAAGCGCGTGGCGGACGGCATTCGTGCCGTGGTGCGGGATCTGCGCGACTTCGGCGAGCAGGACACTGCGGTCGTCGAGCCTCCGGCCGGCGTGCGCCGCGAGGCGCAAGTCCTGTGTTTGGCGGGCCGCGGAGAACTCGACGACGCTGCCGCCGCAATGCTTACCCATCTCCTCGAAGACAGTGGAATTGCCGCGCGCATGGCGCCGGCCTCCAGCCTCACGCCTGACGCCATCGGATCGCTCAACCTTGCCGGCGTGGAGGTGCTCTGCCTGTCCTACCTCCATCCGATGCCGCATGCCTATGCGCGCTTCGTATGCCGGCGACTCAAGCGCCGCCGGCCTGGCATGAAAATCGTGCTTGGCCTGTGGAACCTTGCTGCGCCAGCCGGCAGCGCCGATCAGCTCGCGTCCCGTGCCGATGCCGACTTCGGCGCCAAGACCCTGACCGAGGCGACCCAGGCGATTCAGCAGATGATCCAACCTGTCGCTGCGCGAAGCGCGAATGTCGATAGCCGGCCGTGACGAAGGCTCGCGCACGCACTATCACATTCCCTCGCACTTGCATATCGAAATAAAGTGGCCTGCACGTCCTCTGACAGGCTAAAGAAATCCGCATGCGCGCCGTAGACAATAGTGGATCGCGCGAGGAAGCGGCATGCACCCATTGCCACTCTTCCGCGATGCGTCTCTCAAACAACGGCAGCACGCTTCATTCCGGAAGTTCCGGCTGGCATAATTTGCCGGCCTCATCGTAACGCTTCCCTCTAGCAAGCATGCGAGCGGCCCCCGGCCAGCACAGGCCGTTGCAGGCGCACGGAATGACAACGAATGCGCGTCGGCAAGGCGGACGCGCGTTATCAAAAGGATAATCGAATGCTCAAGAACGTCACCATCAAGGCACGCCTGATTATCGTGGTTGGCTTGCTATCGCTGCAATTGATCATTGGAGGAGTGATCGGCATCTTCAGCCTCGGCGTCGCCAATGACCGCATGCGGTCGCAGTATGAAAATCGCTTGGTGGCGATGGGCTATCTGGACCAGATCGTGCGCACCCTGGAAGCGAACCAGCTTATCATCGCGAAAGCTCTCAGCGGCGACATGTGGAAGGCCACGGAATCGCTCGCCCAGGTAAGTGCCAATACCCAGGCCATCGACAAGCTATGGGAGACCTATGCGGCGACCGAAATGACGCCGGAAGAAAAAGCCTTGGCCGCGAAGTTCGTCGAAAGCCGCAAGAACTTCGTCGTCGACGGCCTGCTGCCGGCGGTCGCCCTGATCCAGGCGATGGACCGTACGGCCGCCACCGATTTTCTGCATGGTCCGATGGTCCAGCGCTTTGAAGCGGTGCAGGCGGACATCGACAAGCTGATCGCCTTACAGCTCGATGTCGCGAAGAAGGAGTTCGAAGAGTCGCAGCAAATCTACACCTGGGTGCGCAACGTATGCAGCGCCGGCATCCTGGCCGGCTTGCTGATTGCCCACATCGTGGGCACTTGGCTGGTGCGCGCGATCACCCGGCCGCTGAATGCGGCGGTGAAGGCAGCCGGCGCGGTTGCGGCCGGTGACCTCACCCACGAAATCCGGGTGGTCTCTACCGACGAGACCGGCAAGCTGATGCAAGCTCTGAAGAACATGAACGAGAGCCTGGTGCGCATCGTCAGCGAAGTGCGCACGGGCACCGAGATGATCGGCTCGGCATCCAGCCAGATCGCTTCCGGCAACCTTGACCTGTCGGCCCGCACCGAGCAGCAAGCCAGCTCGCTGGAGGAAACCGCCTCTTCCATGGAAGAGTTGACTTCCACCGTCAAGCAAAATGCCGACAATGCGCGCCAGGCCAATACCTTGGCCACCTCGGCCTCGGAAGTGGCCAGCAAGGGCGGCGCCGTGGTCAAGCAAGTGGTCGACACCATGGGTTCGATCAACGATTCGTCCAAGAAGATTGTCGACATCATCGGCGTCATCGATGGGATTGCCTTCCAGACCAATATCCTGGCCTTGAATGCGGCGGTGGAAGCCGCCCGCGCCGGCGAGCAGGGACGCGGCTTTGCGGTGGTGGCGTCCGAAGTGCGCAGCCTGGCGCAGCGTTCCGCCAATGCCGCAAAGGAAATCAAGGCCTTGATCGGCGACTCGGTGGAAAAGGTGGAAGCCGGCGCCAAGCTGGTGGATGAAGCCGGTTCGACGATGCAGGAAATCGTGGAAAGTATCAAGCGCGTGACCGACATCATGGGCGAGATCACGGCGGCCAGCGAAGAGCAGACTGCGGGTATCGAGCAAATCAACCAAGCCATCAGCCAGATGGATGAAGTCACGCAGCAGAATGCCGCGCTGGTGGAGGAAGCGGCGGCGGCTTCA
>JAEWBA010000276.1 GCA_023391395.1 Pseudomonadota bacterium | reverse complement strand
GAGCCTGGAGCAGGCCGGCGTCATACGCCAGTACGTCGCCCTCCTCGACGCCGAAAAGATCGGCTTGGGCTTGTTGGCCTATGTCAATGTGCGCCTGCAAAAGCATGGCGATGCGACGCCCCCGGGTAGCGGTACGCGCTCGCCACGCGCGGATTTCAGCGCCTCGGTGGCGAGCTGGCCCGAAGTGGTGGCCTGCTATGCGATGACCGGAGAGATGGATTACCTGCTGCGCGTGCACGTGGAAGACATGGAGCACTTCTCGCACTTCATGATGGACACGCTGCTGAGACATCCGGCGGTATTGGATGTGAAGTCGAGCTTCGCGCTGCAGCGGATCAAGGATACGACGGCGCTGCCGCTCGGATGAGCGGCAAACCCGACGCCGTGGAATTTATTTGGCTTTCACGCCCGGCAGTCGCCTCCACCATTTGAATGCCGCCTTGGTATTGGCCTTGAAGCCGTAATCGAAAGAAGCCACCTGCTCTTCGACCGCTTCGCGCAGGACGCTGCGCGGGCTGGCCGGCGGCAGCTTCAGGTAGGCATCGGCTTCGCCCCAATCGCGATGGATTTCCATGCCGGCCTTCCTGGCGATATGCATCATGGTCTTGTTCGAAGACAGGCAATGCATGTACAGGGTATCCACGTCCTCATTGCGGCAATGGATGGCGGCACGCGCGAACAGTCTCGAACCGATACCCTGGCCGCGCGCGTTGGCGGCGACGGAGATGCCGAACTCCGCCACCCTTTCTTTGATGGTGGCATCGCTCAGGGCGGGCCGCGATTCGCGCGGCGCAAAAGCGAGATGGCCGACTCCCAGCAGCTTGAGATTGTCGTCGTAGACGCCGAATACGGTATCGCGCGAAAAGTCGAGATGCTGCACGTAGCGCGTGACCAGTTCATCGGTCAGCATGGCGCCGAAGCGCAGCAGCCGGTCATTGCCGTCAAGGGCAAGAAAGTGATTCAAGAGTCGGCGCCGATCGCGCTCCGACAATTCCTTGATGCGAACCGGTGGCTTGGCCCGGTCCGATGGTGTTTGCATAATGTCGGCAGCCGGATCGGCCACCTGAGAGCTCTGTGAACTGGTTTTCATAGCATTTCCTCACGCGCCGTTGTGCGGCGCACCATCCCATTCTAAGCGATATGCCGCTTCCTTCATGCATTCATCTCTGCACTTAGGGCTTGTTTGAGGCATCTCAATGGCAAGCTGACCACTTGCGCGAGAGGCGTTACGTAAAACCCACAATTGATGCACCCAAGGTGGTGCTAAACAATGGTCCGGCATTGCAAATAAAGCATGCGGCTTGCACTCGAATCTCGATATCGCGACTAGCGTGCAGCGCCGCTCGAGACGGAGCCGAAGCATCCGCTCTATCCAACCCAAGGAGACACTATGATTCGCACTCTCGCACGGCGCCTGCTGGCGCTGGCCGCTCTGGCATGCATGATCGCCGTTCCGGCTCACGCGCAACAGCAATACATCAACATCCTCACCGGCGGCACCAGCGGCGTGTATTACCCTCTCGGCGTAGCCCTGTCCCAGATCTACGGCAAAGCGATTCCCGAAGCAAAATCCTCGGTCCAGGCAACCAAGGCCTCGGCGGAAAACCTCAACCTGCTGCAGGCCGGCCGTGGCGAACTTGCCTTCACACTCGGCGACTCGCTATCGGATGCGTGGAAGGGCGACGCCGAAGCGGGATTCAAGGCACCGCTGAAGAAGCTGCGCGGCGTGGCCGGCATCTACCCGAACTACATCCAGATCGTCGCTTCGGCGGATTCCGGAGTGAAGACCCTGGCCGATTTGAAAGGCAAACGCATCTCGGTCGGCGCTCCGCGCTCCGGCACCGAGCTGAATGCACGCGCCATCTTCAAGGCCGCGGGCATGAGCTACCAGGATTTCGCCAAGGTGGAATACCTGCCCTTCGGCGAATCGGTGGAATTGATGAAGAACCGCCAGCTCGACGCCACCCTGCAATCGGCCGGGCTGGGCGTGGCTTCGCTGCGCGACCTGTCGACCGCCATCAAGATCGTCGTCGTGCCGGTGCCGGCCGAAGTCGTGGCCAAGGTCGGCGACCCTGCCTACCAGGCAGGCACCATCCCGTCCAAGACTTATGAAGGCCAGGATGTCGATGTGCCGACCGCTTACGTGCAGAATTTCCTGGTCACGCATGAAGGTGTGCCTGCCGATACCGTCTACAAGATGACCAAGTCCATGTTCGACCACCAGGATCAGTTGCTCGCCGCGCACGCCGCCGCCAAGGCGATCAAGAAGGAAAACGCTGCCAAGGGCATGCCGGTGCCGCTGCATCCGGGTGCGGAAAAATACTATCGCGAAGCCGGCCTCCTCAAATAAGCAAAATCCAGCAGAACCAGAGCGCGGGCAGCCTGCATGCTGACCCGCGCCGTTTTTTAGGAGAGCACGGATGTCCCATTTCGACTTGCACGCCGCGCCGCCCGCAGCTGCCGCGCAGGAATTTCAGGAACACGGCGCGCAAAGGCAATTGAGCGGATTCGCCCTGAAGGTACTTGTCGTCGCAGCCCTGAGCTTTTCAACCTACCAGCTGATCGTCGCCGCATTCCACCCCTTGTCGAGCCTGGTAATCCGCTCGCTGCACGTCGGCTTCCTGCTGATGCTCACCTTCCTGCTTTACCCGGCGATGAAGCGCAGCGATACCAACTCGATTCCCTGGTACGACTGGCTGTTGGCAGCGGGCGGATTCATCCTGTCGATCTACCACTGGGTATTCGAAGCCGATCTGATCCAGCGTGCCGGCGACCCCAACATGGCCGACCTCATCGTCGGCGCAATCGTGGTGGTGATGGTATTCGAGGCATCGCGCCGCATCATGGGGCGGGCATTGCCCATCATCTGCGGCGCCTTTCTCCTGTACGGGATGTTCGGCGAGTATCTTCCCGGTCCGTTGGCGCACCGCGGCTATGGCTTCGATCAGATCATCGACCAGATGTTTCTCGGCACCGAAGGCATCTATGGCACGCCGACGATGGTATCGGCCACCTACATCTTCCTGTTCATCCTGTTCGGCGCTTTCCTCGAACGTGCCGGCATGATCCGGCTGTTCAATAACGTGGCGTTAGGACTGGTCGGACGCGCGCAAGGGGGACCGGCGAAAGTTGCCGTGATTTCCTCGGGCATGATGGGCACCGTCTCCGGCTCCGGTGTCGCCAACGTGTTGACCGTCGGCCAGTTCACCATCCCCTTGATGAAGCGCTTCGGCTACAGCGGCGTGTTCGCCGGCGCAGTCGAGGCGACGGCCTCGATGGGCGGCCAGATCATGCCGCCTGTGATGGGGGCAGTCGCCTTCATCATGGCAGAAACCCTGAACGTGCCCTATGCCGAGATCGTGAAAGCGGCGGTGATTCCGGCCTTGCTCTACTACTTCACCGTGTTCGCCATGGTGCACCTCGAGGCCGGCAAGCTGAAACTGCGCGGT
>JAEWBA010000247.1 GCA_023391395.1 Pseudomonadota bacterium | reverse complement strand
GCTATACAGTAGCCAACGACTACGCGATTCGCGACTACCTCGAGAACTTCTATCGCCCCAACCTGCGCGTGAAGAGCCGGGATGCTTGCACGCCCATCGGGCCGTGGTTCGTCGATGCGCAGGACATTGCCGATCCCATGAATCTGCGCCTGCGCAGCTGGGTCAACGGCAAGCTGACCCAGGACGGCTCGACGCGCGACATGGTGCACGACATCCCCGCGCTGATCGCGCACCTGTCGTCGATGATGACGCTGAATCCGGGCGACGTGATTCTCACCGGCACTCCCGAGGGCGTGGCCGACAGCCGTGTGGGCGACGAGATCGTTACCGAGGTGGAGCACGTCGGCCGGCTGGTCAATACCATCGGTGGCGACGAGCTGTTGACGGAGGTGCAGGTCTGATGCCCCATCTGGTCCTGTACTATTCCCCGGACATTGGCGGCGACGTCGATGTCAACGGCCTGTGCCGCGCCCTGGCCGACACCATGATTAGCTTGCACGACGAGCACGGCAAGCAGGTGTTTCCCACCGGCGGCACGCGCGTGTTGGGCTATCCGGCCGCTCATGCGGCGGTGGCCGATGGCCAAGGCAACTACGGCTTCCTCTATGCCAACCTGCGCATGGGGGCGGGCCGCAGTGCCGCTGTCCATCAAGCGGTAGGCACGGCCTTGCTCGGCGTACTCAAGGCCTGGATGGATCCGCTGCTGGCGCAACGCCCCGTGGGCGTCACGCTACAGATCGATGAGAGCCCCGGTCAGGTGTTCGACGCCAAGCACAGCAGCCTGCATCCCTTGTTCAACAAATCCTGAGAGTCCCGCATGTTCACGAAAGAGCTCATCGCCGAGCTTGCCGCCGAACTGGATCAGGCGGAGAAAACCCGCCTCCAGGTCGAGCACTTCTCCAAGCGTTTTCCCGGCATGACCATCGAGGATGGTTATGCCATCTCACGCGAATGGGTACGTCAGAAGATCGCCGGCGGCCGTGTGGCACGCGGACACAAGATCGGTCTGACCTCACGCGCCATGCAGATGGCCAGCCAGATCACCGAACCCGACTACGGCACCTTGCTGGATGACATGTTCCTCCCCGAGGGCAGCGACATCCCGGTCAAGCGCTTCATCGCGCCGCGGGTGGAGGTTGAGCTGGCCTTCGTGCTGGGCAAGCGGCTGCAGGGCCCGAATGTGACGATCTTCGACGTGCTGGCCGCCACCGACTACGTGGTGCCTGCCATCGAGATCATCGACGCGCGCATCGAGCAGTTCGACCGCCACACCAAGGCCCCGCGCAAGGTGTTCGACACCATCGCCGACAACGCGGCCAATGCCGGCATCATCACGGGCGGCCGGCCAGTGAAGCCGGATGCCGTCGACTTGCGCTGGGTGGGGGCATTGCTGTACAAGAACGGCGTGATCGAGGAATCCGGCCTGGCCGCCGCGGTGCTCAATCATCCGGCCACCGGCGTAGCCTGGCTGGCCAACAAGCTGGCTCCCTGGGGGGAATGCCTCGAGGCGGGTGAGGTCGTGCTGGGCGGCTCCTTCACCCGGCCCACGCCTGCGGTAGCGGGCGATACCTTTCACGCCGACTACGGGCCGCTGGGCTGCATCGCTTTTCGTTTCGTCTGAGCTGCCTGGCTTTCAACCGTCCATTCATATCTATGTCTCTGCCACTGCCGCACAATTCGTTCAAACAAGCCCTGAAAGAAGGGCGGCCCCAGATCGGCCTGTGGCTTGGGCTGGCCGACCCCTATGCTGCGGAAGCGCTGGCCGGCGCCGGGTTCGACTGGCTGCTGATCGATGCCGAGCATGCGCCCAATGACGTGCGCACCGTGCTCGCCCAGTTGCAGGCGGTGGCGCCGTATCCGGTGCATCCGGTGGTGCGCCCGGTGATCGGCGACGTGCCGCTGATCAAGCAATATCTCGACGTGGGAGCGCAGACCCTGTTGGTTCCAGTGGTCGAGACGGCCGAGCAGGCCGCCCAGATGGTGGCCGCCACGCGCTATCCGCCGCGCGGCATCCGCGGCGTGGGCAGCGCCCTGGCGCGTGCATCGCGCTGGAACCAGATCGACAACTATCTCACGCAAGCCGATGAGCAGATGTGCGTGCTGGTGCAGATCGAAACGCGCAAGGGCTT
The DNA here is from genome assembly GCA_023391395.1 of Pseudomonadota bacterium. GTDB lineage: Bacteria > Pseudomonadota > Gammaproteobacteria > Burkholderiales > Burkholderiaceae_D > Noviherbaspirillum. The sequence continues at coordinate 2,646 of JAEWBA010000247.1, read as the reverse complement.
GGACAACATGGCCGCCATCGCCGAGGTCGAAGGGGTGGATGGCGTGTTTTTCGGACCAGCGGACTTGTCGGCCTCGCTCGGCCTGCTGGGCCAGCCGGGGCATCCTGACGTGCAGCAGGCCATCGTCGAGGGCATCCGCCACGTGCGTGCGGCGGGCAAGGCACCGGGGGTGCTCAGTGCCGATCCGGTAGCGGCCCAGCGCTATCTCGATGCCGGCGCTCTGTTCGTGGCTGTCGGTGTCGACACGACTTTGCTGGTGCGTGCGGCGCGCGATCTGGCCGCGAAGTTCAAGGGCGCGTCAACGCCGCCTCCATCGGCATCATCCTCCGGCAGTGTCTATTAGGGCGTCTTAGCCCGCCGTTTATCCGCCAATACTGGATGCCATGGGCCGGGGCCGCGTTGCGGCTCTGCCGCGGTTCTCAGTCAGGACGAAGCCGCTCCAGGGAAATGGATTCAGGCCAGCGGCAGCGGCTCTTCCGACCGGCCGGGACGGCCAAACACGTGCGTATAGGTCGGATAGAAGGAGCAGTACATCACCACGGTCATGACCAGGGATAGCGTGAGCAGCGTCAGCATCATGCCGGCCGCCGTTCCGAGGAGCATGCCGATCAGGCTGCTGACGATGGCCGGCAGCAGCACACCGATCAGCATCCATGCCAGGCCGTACACCAGAAAGGCGCGGGCGCAGCGCTTGACTGCGAAGAAGCTGTAGAACAGCGCCTTGCCCACACCCATGTCCTGCCAGGCGACCAGCGGGGCTGCGTACCAGAAGGCCATGGCCGCGGGAGTGTAGACGAGGGCGGCGGACATCATCGCCAGCGACATGTTGGATTCCCGCGCGGCCGCCACATCGAGCGCTTCCCGCCCGGTCATGACTTTCCAGAAGGTGCCGCCGTCGACCAGGGCGGAGGCGGCGATGGCTAGCACCGCGGCCGCCAGATAGAGGATGCCCAGCACCAGCAGCCGCTTGGCGGCCGGTTTGCGAAAGCCGGTCAGCAAAAGATTGGGGTAGACCTTCTTGCCCTGCTCGATATGCACGCAGGCTTGCATGAAGGCCATGGAGAATACCGGCACCAGCAGGATTGGCAGGATCTGGCCGAGAAAAGGCAATACGCCGACGGCGAACATCAGGAATAGATAACTCAGGAACAGCGTGGCCATTTCCGCGGGTTGCTTGCGGAACAGGGCAAAGCCTTCCTTGACCCACAGCCAGCCTGCGCCGGCGGGCAATTTTTCCATGTTCAGAACAGCTCCGGAACGGGGTTGTCGATACGCTGGCGCAGGATGCGCTCGAAATGCGTGGGATCGTGCGGGGTCAGCATTTCCGCTTCCCGCGGCAGGTAGAAATCATACAGCCGCGACAGCCAGAAACGCAGCGCCGCCGCTTGCAGCATCGGCCGCCAGGCCCGTTTCTCGGCCAGCGTGAACGGTCGCACCCTGTGATAGCCATCAAGCAGGGCGTGCAGACGCGGGAGATCGAAGGCGCCGGTGTCGAGATCGATGCACCAGTCGTTGACCGTGACCGCGACATCGAACAACCAGGTGTCGCAGCCGGCAAAATAAAAATCGAAGAATCCGGTAAGCCGTTCGCCGTCGAACATCACATTGTTGCGGAACAGATCGGCGTGGATCGGCCCGCGCGGCAATTGATGGTAGACGGTAGAGCCGGCGAAGGCCTCCTGGGTGTGGATCCCCGCACGCAGCAAATGCTGGGCGTCCGGCGGCAGATAGGGCAGCACCACCGGCGTGGTCGCATGCCACCAGCTCAGTCCGCGCAGATTGGGTTGCTGCATCGGAAAATCGCGGCCGGCCAGATGCATCCTGGCCATCATCGCGCCGACCGCGGCGCAATGCACGGGCCGCGGTGCCATCTGGGAAGAGCCTTGCAACTTGGTGACGATGGAGGTCGGTTTGCCATGCAGGCTGTGCAGGATATCGCCCGAGCGGTTGGCGACCGGGGCCGGCACCAGGACATGATGCTCGGCCAGATGCCGCATCAGGTTCAAGTAGAAGGGCAATTGCTCGAAACCCAGCTTTTCGAAGATGGTCAGCACATACTCGCCGGTCTCCGTGGTCAGGAAGAAATTGCTGTTCTCGATGCCGGAAGAAATGCCTTGGATGGCAAGCGGCTTGCCGAGATCGAACTGCGTGATCCATGAACCGAGGTCGTCCAGAGTGACCGGGGTGAATACTGCCATGAGCGAAATATCGAAAGTGGGCGAAGTGAGTGACTCAATATGTAAAGCGGCGCCGCGGCGCCGCTTTCCTACTTTTGCTGTGGAGCCGGAGCAGGGGGCGGCGGCGCAGCGGCTTCCTGTTCAGTCTGTGCTTCCTGGTCTTCCCTGCGTTGGCCGAGATCGAATTCCCCGATTTGCCATTGCGCGGGCCGATTGACGTTGCTTTGCGCATCGCCGACCACGGCGCTGCCGGCCTGGTCGTTCGGCTTCAGGTAATACGTACTGCCGCCGCTGATGACCTTGATCTCGGTGACCTTGCCGCCCGGAGCGCGTTTCTCGGTGGTCTGATTCTGCTGATCCGGCTTGCGGATGGTGATGGCGGGCGCCTCGCCTTCCACCAGCGGTTCGGTCTGCGGAGGCGGCGGCGCGCCGGCGTCGGGTTGCTGGGCAAGGGCTGCCAGCGGCATTG
>JAEWBA010000236.1 GCA_023391395.1 Pseudomonadota bacterium | reverse complement strand
GCCTCAAACATTGTAGCCACCTATTCGTCCTAGACAAAACAGATTTTTTGTCGAACTTTCGGACGACGCTGCAGTCCATGTGAGTTACCTGCGCACGTGCCTGGCGATCGGACTTTTCGACTGAGAGGCAAGTCGCGCTTGCGCAGTTTTCGTAACGACACAAGGAGATATACCATGGCAACAACTGCTGAAGGCCACATCCATGAAAGGCGCCATATTCCCGAGCGGCGTTCCGGGTCGCACGTTGCTCGGAAAGGGCGTTTCAATGCCCTCGACTGGATAGCAATGGTTCTGCTCATCATCGGCGGTCTCAACTGGGGCCTCGTCGGTCTGTTCAACTTCGATCTGGTGGCGACCTTGTTCGGTGAAATGAGCGCTCTCTCGAGAATCGTGTATGCAGTGGTAGGCCTGTCCGCTCTTTACACGATCTACACCAGCAGCAAGATGTCGCGCTCCTGATCATCGTGAGCGCCGAGCAAAAAAAGGAAACGCCCGATGCTTCCCGCACCGGGCGTTTCTCTTTGCGCCGTGCATCCATCAAGTCGACATTGGTCTAGTTGTTCCGAATTTGTCTTGGACAGAACGAAGATCAATTTGATACATATCAAACAGCCTCGATGCTGTCTTCCGAGGTGTCGAAGCTCGGATGACCTCATTCAAGAGGCCAGCTCTCCCACCGCATTGCTCGTCATTACCTAGTAAGAGCCGCCACGAAACTGCCGGAAAGACGAAAGACTTCTGGGGAAGCACTGCGTGCATTTGAACAGATCGTACCCGAGGCCAAGCGGACACGAACTCGAAGCGCGGTGCGAATGAGCAGCCAGCAATTCTCCTTCTATATCTATAAAACACTGACGAAGGTGCTCGATAGCGGCGATGGTGACTTTGCTGATGCGGCTGGCACAGCAAGCGCAGGTATCGCCGTTGGTGAGGGTGCGGCTTTGAACAGCCAGAAACGTTCCCTCTCGTCCGAAGGGCGAGCCCCTTCCCAGATGAGCCTCCATCTGTCTGTTTCCATTTCTTTCGGAGGCGATGACGCAAGGCCGTTGATTAACAGCAGGTCGCAATCGGGATCGGGCTGAAGTTCTTGACGTTTCGTGGTAACCCCCAGCACGTAATACAGCATGGCCCGTTCTGACTCTCCCAGCCCTCTGCTGGCAATGCATTGGTGGTCGCTCGGCATTGCCATATGCATTGAAATAAAGACGCTGCGGTAGCTTTTCGCATAATCAATCCAGTCCAGCCATAGCGTGGCAATCAGCCCCCAGCACAGGGTGATTCCGCCGATCCAGCTAAGGAGGCCTGGCGTGTAACGGCGTTCCCGCCAAGCGATCCAGATGATTAAGAGAGTGAGCGCCGGAGCCAACACCAGTGCATTGAAGCCCAGCTGCGGCTTGAAATTGGAAGGCAGGTAACGGGAAAGCAAGGTCAAATGCGGCGGAAGGCTGCCGTGAATTAGCATCCGCACCCATATCGTCCAGATTGCGAAGGCAAGTGTGCCGAACAAGGCATGCGAGCCCCATGTCCATATCCGTTCTACCCTTGATGGCAATGTCGTCACGGCGGGGGCGGCGAGCAGGCAGAGCGGCAGCAGCAACGGCAGCGCATAGTTGGAACGAGCCGAGGCGGACGCGGCAAGAACAGCCATGAACACGGCGGACAGGAGCAGAGAAAATTGCAGCGGTGCGCTTTCCGGGAGCATTCGGCGCTGTTGCCATAACGTGAACAGCGCCAAGGGCAAGGCGGGGAACGTGAACCAGGGCAGAGTATCCGTCCAAAATCCTTCTGTATGTGGAGCGCCGAGCAGCGGTACGGAAAAGCCGAAAAACCTGCCGATATTATTGAGCCAGAACCAGTCCATAAACAGCGCAGGGGAGCGCAGATATAGTGCCGTGGGCCAAATTAGCAGGAAGGGCAGTGCGGTGAGCAGTGCGATCGGCATTGCACGGAAGTAGACACGACTGCGCCAGGTTTGAAAACAGATGGGCAGCAGAAGCGCAACCAGGCTGAGGACAGCCGGCGCGATCATCCCTTTGGCGAGGAAGCCTGTGCCAACGCCGACACCGAGCAACAGGCCACCAAGCGACGCGCGGTTGAGTGCAAGCGCGAAGCCGCAGATTGCTACGGAAAAGCCGGTCAACAGGGGGATATCTGTCAGCATCAGATGGGAATAAAAAACCGTTCCCAGGCAGCCGAGTAGTACCAGCACGCTATAGCGCCCCGCTCCATTTCCCCACCAGTGCCTTGCGCTCCATCCCAGGCTGGCGCTGGTCAGGGCCATGAAGAAACCGGTCGCCAGACGAGCGCCATCGTGCAGTTGCAGCCAGGGTGAGCAAATCCATGCGAAGGCCGCTGCCACCCAGTAATACAAAGGAGGCTTCTCCATGAACGGTTCGCCTGCCACCTGCGGCACTATCCAGTCGCCCGTATCAAGCAGATGCTGGATGATTCCAAAAACATAGGTTTCGTCCTGCTTCCAGGGATCATGGCCCACCAGACCGAGGATGAGAAAGAAAGCAACAAGAACAAGGAAGGTGGCAAAGCCCAAGCTTTGTCTGGACGGCGTGCGCAAACCGGCGTAGCCGCGGAAAAATTCGGTCCGCGAATCAGCCTTCAGGAACATGATCGAACCTTACGTATGCCGCCCCGCCTGCTTCATCATGTATGAAGCCAGGTAACTCTACGGGTCCCACAACTACGGCGGCGGCGGGTGTTGTCGAAATGGATGAGTGAAAAGAAGAAAGGTGTACTCAAGAGTGCGCCGACTTCTGAGACTATAGAAAAGTCTTGCTGCGTTTGTTGGGATAATTTTCGATAGGACTTATACACCGCTCATATGGCAATAGAGGAGGGAGCCTATAGCAGCGCAAGAAAGAGCCGGCAGGCGACGGAAATCTTATTGAGAAACCATGATTAAGGTTATGGTCAGGCAGGTGGCAATCTGGTGCCGGGGAGGAAAGGCAAGGTTCCACTATGCAAAATTTGCACCGAATTCCTTCTCGAATTTCCTCATTTTAATCTTATGCCGCACACGTACAGCCACATCCGGTCAAGCGGATCCGCCGCCCACAGTACCGGCAACAATATTGATCGTTAAACCAATGATCGCGGCATTGAACAGGAAACTGAGCAAGGATTGCGCGAGTACCGCTTTGCGCATGGGCGTGCTCAGGATGCTGACATCCGAAGTCTGTGCAGCTACGGCGATCGTGAACGAGAAGTACAGAAAATCCCAATAGGTAGGCTTGAGGATCTGGTCGGGGAAGAGCAGCGGTTTGCGGTCTGGAGCAGCGCGATAAAACATGTGCGCGTAATGGAACATGTAGATGACACCGACCAGCAGCCAGGAGCCGAATACGGTGAATGCGGTCAGCCCGTAATGAAACAAGCGATCGCTTCCGGAAACCTGCTTGGCTGACGCCAGTTCCACCACAATCGCGGCAAGACTCAGCACGGCGCCCAGCGACATGACGACCAGCACGAAGACGGCGTTGTTATCTTCCTGCTTAGCCAAGCGATGCATACGCTTCTCGTCGCTCCGCGCGACCAGCCAGCACATCAGCAAGAGGTAGGACCAGACTGCGACGTTCCAGCCTGCCAGCAGGCGCGCGACCGTACTCCATG
>JAEWBA010000142.1 GCA_023391395.1 Pseudomonadota bacterium | reverse complement strand
ATCCTAGAGTGCCAACAGCTTCTGGAAATGATAGGTCGCCCCGCCCAGTTCCGGCGGCGATCGATAAGACTCCACGTCACCGCGCATGAAGCGGACCGGCCGCGCGAATGCCGGGCCGTCGTAGACGAAAGTATGGAATTCGCCGTTCTCGCCGCAGGCATCCACGCCCGGCGGCAGATCGGCAAGGAAGGCGCGGTCGAAGTCGCGCCCGCAGAATTCTTCAGGCAGATAATTTCCGTTGATGCACACGACCAGCGCCTTGAAGCCGAGATCGAGAAACTCTTCCACCAGGGCGATGCGCGGCTCGCCCCACAGCGGCAGGCAGGGCGTGATGTCCGCCTGCGCGCACACCCTTTCTTCCCATTCCCGGTGAGCGGCAAGATCGATGTCGCCAAACACGGCATGCGTGATGCCTTTGGCCCGCGCGTCGCGAAGCAGGGCGACGAATTTCTCTTCGTAATCCTTCCACGAGGTTGCGTAGAAATGCAGCTCGGCACCAAGGGCTTCGCCTTGAGCCTTCAGCAAGGCCGGCGGCACACCATGCGAGCGCGAGCGATTGCCGGATTCCTCCATCGCCGTCACCAGCCGTCGAATCGCCATGCCGGACTGGCGCGCACGCCAGAGGGCGAGACAGGAGTCCTTGCCGCCGCTCCAGGAGACGAGGGCAGAGTGCGGGCTGGTGGTCATGTTCGTCAAAAACGGGAAATGAGGGGTCAACTATAACGGGTCAAGTGGCGCGCAGGACGTAGCAGAGGTTTCGGACGGCACACTATTCCCCTGCGCAACGCTACCCGCTTGCAAGCGGGTAGCGCCCCGCAAGGGGGCTCGCACTCCATCTCGACAGGCCGCAATCCGCACTACATATTCCGCCGATATTGCCCGCCCACTTCGAACAGCGCGTTGCTGATCTGGCCGAGCGAGCAGACGCGCACCGCATCCATCAGCTTCTCGAACACGTTCTCGTCGCGGATGACCGCCTGCTGCAACGCCGCCAGCATGGCCGGCGCCTCGTGCGCGTGACGCTCGTGGAATTCGGCCAGGCGCTTCAATTGCGACTGCTTTTCCTCTTCCGTCGAGCGCGCCAGCTCCAGCGTCTGCGGTATCGCCGGGCCGTTGGGATTGCGGAAGGTATTGACGCCGATGATGGGCAAGGTGCCGTCGTGCTTCAGGTGTTCGTAATGCATCGATTCTTCCTGGATCTTGCCGCGCTGATAGCCGGTCTCCATCGCGCCCAGCACGCCGCCGCGTTCGGCGATACGCTCGAATTCCTGCAGCACCGCTTCTTCCACCAGGTCGGTCAGTTCCTCGATGATGAAGGAGCCCTGGTTCGGATTTTCGTTCTTCGCCAAGCCCCATTCGCGGTTGATGATGAGCTGGATCGCGAGCGCGCGGCGCACCGATTCATCGGTCGGCGTGGTGATCGCTTCGTCGTAGGCGTTGGTGTGCAGCGAGTTGCAGTTGTCGTAGATCGCGATCAGCGCCTGCAGCGTGGTGCGGATGTCGTTGAAGTCGATCTCCTGCGCGTGCAGCGAGCGGCCGGAAGTCTGGATGTGATATTTCAGCTTCTGGCTGCGCTCGTTGGCGCCGTACTTGTCGCGCATCGCCACCGCCCAGATGCGGCGCGCGACGCGCCCGAGCACGGTGTATTCCGGGTCCATGCCGTTACTGAAGAAGAACGACAGGTTGGGCGCGAAATCGTCGATGTGCATGCCGCGCGCCAGATAGGCTTCGACGAAGGTGAAGCCGTTGGACAGCGTGAAGGCAAGCTGGGAGATCGGGTTGGCGCCGGCTTCGGCGATGTGGTAACCGGAGATCGACACCGAGTAGAAGTTGCGCACCCTGTTCCTGACGAAGTATTCCTGGATGTCACCCATCACCTTCAGCGAAAACTCGGTCGAGAAGATGCAGGTGTTCTGGCCCTGATCTTCCTTGAGGATGTCGGCCTGCACCGTGCCGCGCACGTTTTCCAGCACCCAGGCGCGAAGCGCGGCGGCTTCCTCGGCATTCGGCTCCCGGCCATGGTCGGCCTTGAATTTCTCCATGCGCTGGTCGATCGCGGTATTCATGAACATCGCGAGTATCGTCGGCGCCGGGCCGTTGATCGTCATCGATACCGAGGTGGCCGGATCGCACAGGTCGAAGCCGCCGTACAGCACCTTCATGTCGTCGAGCGTCGCGATCGACACGCCGGAGTTGCCGATCTTGCCGTAAATGTCGGGCCGCGGCGCGGGATCGGCGCCGTACAGGGTGACCGAGTCGAAGGCGGTGGACAGGCGCTTGGCCGGCATGCCTTCGGAAACCAGCTTGAAGCGGCGGTTGGTGCGGAAGGCATCGCCCTCGCCGGCGAACATGCGGGTCGGGTCTTCGTTTTCGCGCTTGAAGGGAAAGACGCCGGCGGTATACGGGAAGGCGCCTGGCAGGTTTTCGCGCATCAGCCAGCGCAGGATTTCGCCGTGGTCCTCGAATTTCGGCAGCGACACCTTGCGGATGGTGTTGCCGGACAGCGTCTTGTAGATGAGGCTGGTTCGAATTTCTTTGTCGCGGATCTTCACCACGTACTCGTCGCCGGCATAGGCAGCCCGCATGTCGGGCCACGCCGTCAGGAGCTTGCGGGCGCCCGGGTCGAGCGCGGTGTCGCGCTCGGCGATCAGATCGTCGAGTTCCGCCTGCCTGCCGGCGACCGCCAACATGCGCTTGGCTTCCTGCAATTGCTGCCGCTCGCGCGCCAACTTCGCCTGCCGTTCCACCTGCTTGTGGTAGCCGCGTACCGTGTCGGAGATCTCGGCCAGGTAGCGGCTACGAGCCGGCGGCACGATCGCGTTGCGCCCGGAAGAGAAGCGCACGTCCACCGGCGCCAGCTTGCCCGGCTTGACCTTCAGGCCGAACTCCGCCAGCTTGGGCAAGAGGCCCTGGAAGAGCGCGGTCACGCCATCGTCATTGAAGCGCGAAGCCTGGGTGCCGTAGACCGGCATTTCTTCCGGCCGTTTCGAAAACAGTTCGCGGTTGCGCTGGACCTGCTTGGCGACGTCGCGCAAGGCATCCTGCGCGCCCTTGCGGTCGAATTTGTTGATCGCCACGAAATCGGCAAAATCCAGCATGTCGATCTTTTCGAGCTGCGAGGCGGCGCCAAATTCCGGCGTCATCACGTACAGCGACACATCGACATGCGGCACGATGGCGGCGTCGCCCTGGCCGATGCCGGAAGTCTCGACGATCACCAGGTCGAAGCCGGCCACCTTGCAAGCGGCGATCACGTCCGGCAAGGCTTGCGAAATCTCGGAGCCGGCTTCGCGGGTGGCGAGCGAACGCATGAAGATGCGCGACTGGCCGTTCCACGGGTTGATCGCATTCATGCGGATGCGGTCTCCCAGCAGGGCGCCGCCCGATTTGCGCCGTGAAGGGTCGATCGAGATCAGGGCGACATGCAGGGCATCGTCCTGGTCCAGGCGCAGCCGACGGATCAATTCATCCGTCAGCGAGGATTTGCCCGCGCCGCCGGTGCCGGTAATGCCGAGCACCGGCGTCTTGATGACATCGGCGGCCTGGTGCAGATCGGCCTTGAGGGCGGCGACAGCCTTGCCGTTTTCCAGTGCGGTGATCAATTGCGCCAGCGGCCGTTGCCGGCCCGCGATTCCATCCTGCCTCAGCGCATCCAGGGTGGCCGGCGCATAGGTCGACAGGTCGACGTCGCAGGCTTCGATCATGGACAGGATCATCCCGTTGAGCCCCATGCGCTGCCCGTCTTCCGGGCTGAAGATGCGCGCCACGCCATAGGCATGCAGCTCCGCGATCTCGTGCGGCACGATCACGCCGCCGCCGCCACCAAATACCTTGATGTGGGCGCCGCCGCGCTCCTTCAGCAAGTCGATCATGTACTTGAAGTACTCGACGTGGCCGCCCTGGTAGCTCGATACGGCGATGCCCTGCGCGTCTTCCTGCAGGGCGGCAGTGACGATTTCCTCCACCGAGCGATTGTGGCCGAGATGGATCACTTCCGCGCCATTGGCCATCAGGATGCGGCGCATGATGTTGATCGAGGCATCGTGACCGTCGAACAAGGAGGCGGCGGTGACGAAGCGCACCTTGTTGATAGGGCGGTATGCGCTCAGCTTTTGGGAAACGGAGAGATCGGTCATGGGCAGGTGGCGTACGCTAGTATCAGGAAAGTGACGTTAACGTTAACGTCAATACAGGGTGGCGTCAATCGAGGCGCCGGCCGGCCGTCGAGCTGCTTTTCCGCAAGCGCAAGATGACTTAACATGCTGGAAAGAAATTTCCAGACCGGCAGCCCGCAAGGGGTATCAGCCGGCACACATAGCCCCGAGGAGACCACCCCCATGTTCATGTTCCTGCCCTTCCTGCTGGCGCTCGTTGCCGCGCTCTGCGTCCTTGCCGGCCGGCCCGGACCCGCGCTCGGGTTCACCGGCCTCCTGATGATCGTTACGCTCGCCTGGCTGCAATACCACGCGACCGACCCGCTCAAGCTGTCGTTCTGAACCGGGGGAAGCGCATGCAACTCTTTGATACCACGATCGCCCCCGCACGTTCCGGCGCAACGCTGGCGGAAACGCTGAACCTGATCGGCCTGGCCGGCATCAGCCTGTCCCTGGCGATCGCCTTCTATTACCAATTGGCGCTGGGCGAATTGCCCTGCCCCTTATGCCTCTTGCAGCGCGCCGGCATGATCGCCATCGGCCTGGGCTTCATGCTGAACCTGCGTTTCGGCGTGCGCGGCCTGCACTACGGCCTGGCGCTGTTCGGCTGTATCGTCACCGGCGCCGTGGCCTCGCGCCAGGTGCTCCTGCACATCGTCCCGGACACCGGCCATTACGGTTCGTCCTTGTTCGGCATGCATTTCTATACGCTGGCGCTGCTGTCCTCGATCGCCGCGGCCGCCTATATTGCCGCGCTGCTGATGCTGCCGGCGCGCCACGCTTCGGCCGACGACGAGCCCGGCGGGCTGGCCAAAGCAATGATGACGATATTCGCGCTGCTGGTCGCAGCCAACCTGGTATCGACGGTGCTCGAATGCGGCGCCGGCCAGTGCGACGACGATCCCACCTACTACCAATTGCTGGGTCGGTAAACGCCCAGCCTTAGGAGGCCGGTTCGCGCACGATGCGCAGCCGGCCTCCGTCTCCTTCTTCCAGCTCGGCTCCACTTCTCCCATCGCATCACGCATTTGCGTGATTCACGTCCGACGGACGGCGCCCTATGCTTTTTGGCGGCGAATTCGCTGCCCGGCTTCCTTTCGCCCTCGCCGCCGCATTCCGGCCGCGCGCCTGCCGGCGCATAACCAGAATTGGAGACTCCAGATGAACCCCATGAGAAATTTTCTGTCAGGACTGGCGCTTGCCTGCGCGCTCCTGCTGACGGCCTGCGGCGGATCTTCGGACACGACCGCTGCGATTGCTCCTCCTCCTCCTCCTCCTGCGCCAACTGACACCATTGCCACGCTGGGAGAAGGTCCCGTCATCATCGATGGCGTCACGGCCTCCGATCCCAAGGAAAGCATCTATGTGCGCAAGGTCGGCCACGGTCCAAAGACCATCGTGCTGGTGCCGGGCAACAATACCTCGGGCACCGCCTTCGACGGCATGCTGGCGGTATTCCGCTCGGTCGATGCCTTCAATGATGCCTACACCGTCTATGCCTTCGACTACCGCGGCAGCGGCAAGTCGAGCTACAACACCAAGATCACTTCGCTCAGGGATTTCGCGCTCGACTTCGAGAAGGTGATGAACAAGATCAGCGGCTTCCCGACTTCGGGCGTGACCCTGGTCGGGTATTCGATGGGCTTCGGCGTCGGCCTGGAAATGCTGATCGCCAATCCGGCACGCTATTCCCATGTGGTCAGCTTGGCGGGCATCGGTACGCGCGGCGTACGCGTGAGCTTCAACGCGGCGCAGGCCGGCACCGACTCGGCCGGCCAGCTCTGGGCCGATGGCGATTGGGTGACGGTTTCGGACGACGCCAAGGGCATCGTCGGCA
>JAEWBA010000128.1 GCA_023391395.1 Pseudomonadota bacterium | reverse complement strand
TGAAGAAGCTGTCCAACCGTTCCGACTGCGTCTTCACCGGCAAGGGTTTGGCTTTCGGCGGATCGCTGATCCGCCCCGAAGCGACCGGTTACGGCACGGTGTATTTCGTCGACCAAATGCTGAAGCGTACCGGCCGCGACTTGCAAGGCATGCGTGTCTCGGTATCGGGTTCCGGCAATGTCGCGCAGTATGCAATCGAAAAGGCCATGGCCTTGGGCGCGACCGTGGTCACGGTTTCGGATTCGAGCGGCACCGTGGTCGATGAAGACGGCTTCACTCCGGAAAAGCTGGCTCTGCTGATGGAAGTGAAGAATCATCAGTACGGCCGCGTCAACGAATATGCGGAAAAGATCGGTGCCAAGTTCGAGGCCGGCAAGCGCCCCTGGCATGTGCCGGTCGAAGTGGCGCTGCCCTGCGCCACCCAGAATGAGCTGGATGCCGAGGATGCCTCCACCCTGATCAAGAATGGCGTGATCTGCGTGGCCGAAGGCGCCAACATGCCCAGCACCGCCGAAGCGGCTGCCCTGTTCGAGAAGAATGGCGTGCTGTACGCACCGGGCAAGGCCAGCAACGCCGGCGGTGTCGCCACTTCGGGCCTGGAGATGACGCAGAACGCCATGCGTCTGGCATGGAACCGCGAGGAAGTGGACCAGCGCCTGCAGATGATCATGCAAAATATCCACAACGCCTGCCTTACCTACGGCGAGCGCCCGGATGGCCGTATCAGCTACATCGACGGCGCCAACATCGCCGGCTTCGTCAAGGTGGCCGAAGCCATGCTGGCTCAGGGTGTGATCTAATCTAATCTCTGACGATCCCGACGCCGGGGCCTGGAGCCCCGGCTTTTTTTTGCGGCGCAGGCGCCGCGCATCCCGACTGAAAAGGAGCAGGCATGAGCATTTCGCCCTGGATGAACGCCGAGCTGGAATCCTTCCGTGATGCGGTGCGCCGCTTCATCGAAGCCGAAGTCACGCCGCACCAGGATCGCTGGCGCAAGCAGCAGCATGTCGACCGCGAGCTGTGGCATAAGGCCGGCGAACTGGGCATGCTGCTGGCCGATATTCCGGAAACCTACGGCGGATCAGGCGGCAGCTTCGCGTACCAATGCGTGGTGTTCGAGGAACTCGGCCTTGCCGGCGATACCGCCTTCGGCATTCATGTGCACGCCATCGTCGCGCACTACCTGCTCAACCAGGGCACCGAAGAGCAAAAGGCGAAATACCTGCCGAAACTCGCCAGCGGCGAGATGGTGGCCGCCATCGCCATGTCCGAGCCGGGAGCGGGTTCCGACCTGAAGGGCATACGCACCACCGCAACGAGGGATGGCGACGCCTACCTGCTGAACGGCTCCAAGACCTTCATTTCCAACGGCTACCTGGCCGACCTGATCCTCGTGGTCGCCAAGACCGATCCCGCCGCCGGCGCCAAGGGTATCTCGCTCATGCTTCTGGAAACCCGGGATTGCCCGGGCTTTCGTGTCGGGCGCATTCTCGAGAAGCTCGGACAGAAGGGGCAGGACACCTGCGAACTGTTTTTCGACAATGCGCGCGTGCCGCTGGCCAATGTGCTGGGCGGCGTGGAAGGGCAGGGCTTTGCCCAGTTGATGACCGAGTTGCCCTACGAGCGCGTCATCGTCGGCGTCGCCGGCGTGGCCGCGATCGAACGCGCCCTGCAGCTCACCGTCGATCATGCGCGTCAGCGCAAGGCCTTCGGGCAGGCGCTGATCGAAATGCAAAACACGCGCTTCGTGCTGGCGCAGGTGAAGATCGAAGCGACGGTGGCGCGCACCTTCATCGACCGCTGCATCGTCGATCTGATGGAAGGCCGCATGGACACCGTGCTGGCTTCGATGGCGAAATGCTGGATCACCGATTTGCAGTGCAAGGTGGTGGACGATTGCCTGCAGCTCTTCGGCGGCTACGGCTACATGCTGGAGTATCCGATCGCCCAGATGTATGCCGATGCGCGCGTGCAGCGCATCTACGGCGGCGCCAACGAAATCATGAAGGAAATCATCGCGCGTTCGCTGTAGTGCGGGCCGCTGTAGTGCCGGGCTTTTCTCTCAGCTGAGGCTGTACCGCAAATAGCCGTTGGAGGAGGGCCCGCCGCCATCCGCACTCAGTGCCCGCCCAACGGCGGGTGGCCCACTACCTTGCGCGCCCCAGCATCCGCTCCAGCTCGCCGCTGACGATCAGCTTGTGCAGATCGTTCGCCCCGCCCACCAGCACGCCATTCACGAACACCATCGGTAGCGTCGGCCAGCCAGTCCACATCTTGAGCGCGGTACGGCGGCGCCAGCCGCTGAGGTAGCTGCCGTATTCCAGGTATTTGTAAGAGATGCCGGCGGCATCCAGAGCCCGGCATGCCTTGCGCGGGAAAGGGTTCTGCGCCATGCCGACCACCACCACCGGATGCGCGGCGATTTCGGCCTTCACCTCGCGCACGATGTCGGCGTGATTGTTGACGACAAAGGTGCGCACGGCGGGATGGATATGTTCTTCGTCGAGTATCTCGCGATTCATGAGGCTTCTCCCTGTATCTCTTGCTCTGACCGCGCAGCCGGCGCCAGCCGCACGCTTTCGAGGTAACCCGGCCCGGCCTGACGATGATCGAGGCAGGGGGGCGCCATGCCTCTCGTGAGCCGAGGAGGAAACTCAGGGCTGCATTACATAGGTACCGGGCGCTTCGCACAAGGCCTTGCCCATGCGCGGTGGTTTGACCTCCCGGCCCGAGCGCGCTGCCAGCCAGCGCTCCCATGTCGGCCACCACGAGCCTTCGTGGTGCGGCGTGATGGCATGCCACTCCGCGTCATCCATATAGGGATCGTGATGGTTGCGGGTGGCGACCTGATAGCTGCGGCGGGGATGGCCGGGCGGCGAGACGACTCCAGCGTTGTGGCCGCCCGCGGTGAGCAGAAAAGTCACTTCGGTATCGGTGAGCAGCTGGATCTTGTACACCGAACGCCAGGGCGCGACATGGTCCGCCAAGGTCGCCACCGAGAAGATCGGTATGCGGATGTCGGTCAATGCGATCGGCTGCCCATCCACCTTGTAGCGGCCTTCGGCCAGGCCGTTCTCTAGGAAGAGCTGGCGCAGGTACTCCGTATGCATGCGATAAGGCATGCGTGTCGCGTCGGCATTCCATGCCATCAGATCGCTTTGGCGCTCCGGCAGGCCGAGCAGGTAGTGGCGCAGGCGGCGCGACCAGATCAGGTCGTACGAGCGCAGCAGGTGGAAAGCTCCGGCCATCTGCCGCGTGTCGAGATAACCCTGTTCCCACATCACGGCATCCAGTAGGGCGATCTGGCTTTCATCGATGAACAGGGAGAGTTCGCCCGGTTCCTCGAAGTCCACCTGCGAGGCAAACATCGTCATGCTGGCCAGGCGCTCATCGCCGTCGCGCGCCATGGCGGCGGCGGCAATCGCGAGCAGCGTGCCGCCAATGCAATAGCCGACCGCGTTGAGCTGGCGCTCTCCCGTGATGGCAAGCGCCTGGTCGATGGCGGCCATCACGCCGAGCCTGCGGTAATCCTCCATCGATATGTCGCGGTCGCTGGCGTCGGGGTTCTTCCACGAAATCATGAATACCGTGTAGCCGTGTTCGACCAGGTACCTGGCCAGGGAGTTGTGCGGCGACAGGTCGAGGATGTAGTACTTCATGATCCACGCCGGCACGATCAGAAGCGGCGTGGCATGCACCGTCGGCGTGGCAGGCGAGTACTGGATCAGCTCGATCAGGCGGTTGCGAAACACCACTTTGCCCGGCGTGGCGGCGAGATTTTCGCCCAGCGTGAAGCCGTCCTGGCCCTTGGGGACGCCGCCCAGGATGCTGCGTTTCCAGTCATCCAGGGCATTCCTTGCGCCGCGCGCGAAGTTTGCGCCACCGTTACGCAAGGTCTCGCGCTGTACCACAGGATTGGTGAGCACGAAATTCGAGGGCGACAGCATGTCTAGCACCTGGCGCGCCATGAATGTCACCACGTCCTCATGGTGACGGGTCACGCCGGTCACGCCGGTACTGGCGCGATGCCACCATTGCTGCGCCAGCAGGAAGCCCTGCGAGATCAGGTTGTAAGGCCACTCCCGCCATTCGTCTTCCGCGAAGCGCTTGTCCTGGGGAAGCGGCACCACGCATTCGCTGCCTTCCGGAGCGCGGCCATTGACGAGGCAGAGGCGGTATTCGTTCCAGCGGGCGAACTTGCGCCAGGCATCGACCAGCAATTCCTCCTGTTTGGAGGGAGATAGCTGCAGGTGGATGATCCAGTCGACATAGGCCAGCCACAGCGAGGCCGGCGAGATATAGGCGCTCATGCGGCCGATGCGGGCGTTCAGCATGCGGTCCAGGTTGGAGCGTTCCGTTCCCGTATCGTCGTGACTGAACAAACCCAGCCAGCCGCTGGCCAGCCGCTCGGCATCCATGGGGAAAGGCTTGGGATCGTTCATCACAATCTCCCGAGGGAATTTTCAACAGGTTATCAATTACTTGGCGTAAAAAATTGATATGGATCAAGCGCAGAGAGCGGGCACTTTCGCATACAGCGATTAGATGGTTTTTCTACAAACTTAATCACGCGGCCACGGTCTACCGGTTTCCGACGGAGCGCTGTACGGCGCTTGCCGCCAACCACTCTTACCGGAGGTAAATATGTCTACCGTAGAAAAGTCGATTGAAGTGCAAACTCCCGTCAGCACCGCCTACAACCAATGGACCCAGTTTGAAGATTTTCCGAAGTTCATGGAAGGGGTCAAGGAGGTGCGGCAGCTGGACGACACCCACCTGCATTGGCGCGCCGAAGTGGCCGGCAAGGAAAAGGAATGGGATGCTCAAATCACCGAACAGATTCCCGACCAGCGCATTGCCTGGCGCAGCATGGGCGGCACCCCGAATGCCGGCGTCGTGACCTTCCATCGCATCAGCGACGACACCACCCGCATCATGGTGCAGATGGATTACGAGACCGAAAGCATGACGGAAAAGGTCGGTGATGCCATTGGTGTCCTTTCGCGCCGGGTCGAGGGCGATCTGGAACGCTTCAAGGAGTTCATCGAAACGCGCGGGCACGAAACCGGCGCCTGGCGGGGTAACGTGCAACAGGGCCAGCAGCAGCCTCGTACATAAGGCATCCCGCTGTCCATGCGGGCACCGTGCGCATGCACGGTGCCCGTTTTTTCGCTCCTGCCTCATAGCGGAATGCCGGACTTTCACGGGGCGCGCGCATGCTCCGGCGGGGGAATTTCAGTTGGCCCCGGATCCGGCACGATTTCCGGCCCCTCAGGTCCGGGCGGAATGGCCGGGTCGGATGGCGGCTCGGGGATCTCGGGGCCGGGCCGGTATGCCGGCTCGGTTTCTGGTTGCGGCGGTGGCACGACCGGGATTTCCGGCGGCGCGTCCGGCGGCTTCTGGGCATGGATGGGGGTGGCAAATGGCTTCATGGGTCTATCCTCCAGGTCCGAGCCATGCATGAACCGGGCCTGGCTCGGCAGATTTCGTCTTCCGCAACGGCGCTGTCGCAGCGCCCATTGTCCGGTTTTCCGGGACCTCCCAAAAAACGCTTGACTTGCCCACTGTGGGAAGCTTTACAGTCGGCTTGCTGCGGCTAATCGGGAGCGGGTCCTGCACCCTCACTTATGGTGGTGGTTCTTGCCTTGATCCCGGGCTGAGCAAATTCGCAAGTTCGTCCCCGAGGGCGGCATGAGGATGTCGTCGGCCTGACCCCGGAACCTCCCTTTGTCTCGGCCCAGGTGGTACGGCCTGCACTTCACGGTACAGGCCGGGCCAGTGCAGCAAGTGTGGACCCACGCTTAAAATGCGCAGGCATATCGTATCAACAGGAGGAAAGCCGATGAGCAAAAAAACAATAGTCCCCCGCGCCTCCCTCGCACGCCTTGCCGCATTGACGCTTGCCTGTGCTCTGGGCTCGTCAGCTTGGGCGCATTC
>JAEWBA010000104.1 GCA_023391395.1 Pseudomonadota bacterium | reverse complement strand
GCCCAGAGCCCACAGGAATCCGCCCTGGAATGCAAAGGGAACGAACAGGCTGTAGATGAGGCCGAAGGCCGCGCCGCCCATCGTCAGCCAGTTCGGAATCCTGAAGGTTCGGCAATCGTGAATGGCGGCGATCAGCAGCAGGGTGAATAGGATGGCGATGCGGGGATCGGCAAGGAGCAGGATGAGAAGTTCAAACAGTGCATGCAGTTCAGCCATGGTGCGGTTCATTGTCGGCGGCGTAAGAACGTCGTTCGGAATCCAATGGGCATGTGCCCTTAATGACGCTATGTGCTTTTTTCCAGGGCCAGCATGGCGATAGCCCAGAACACGGCCACGAGCGAAGCGATCAGGATGTATTCGCTCAACGATGCGCCTCCTTCGTCATGCAGGAAGTGCACATGGGCAGTAGGCAGTCGCTCATCGCAATGCATGCAGTGCTCCGGTTGGATTTGCTCAGGCCTTGTTCCCCCTGTGTCGGGCGCAAGGAAAAACACCAATTGCGTATGTCGGAAGTGTAGAAATGCGGGAAGAAAACGGCATGGGCCTTGCCTCCCTTAATGCCTGGGACAAAACACCGGTTTTGGACGGGAAAAAGCAGGACAAATCGACTAGTTGCGCGGGTCAGCGAACTTAAGGGCAAGAAGGCGCGCGGGTTTGCCGGCGTTGCCAGCTGTGATCGATTCACGCTTTCCAAGTCTAAGCGCAGGCCTTTCTGCCAAGGCTGGCTACAAAAAGCATCCGTGGAGCGGAAAGCAGAATGGGGGGGCGCAGGGCGCGATGCCAAGCAATCGAATCGCCGCTTCAGGCCGACATGCGAGGACGAGCGAAGCCATGCCAGGCTTCATCGTGGACGAGATCTTGCGAGAGACGCAGTCCGTGGTGAGGCAAGAACGGCTCCTTGCCCTCTGCAGGAAAAGGCAGACGTAGACCGTTCTTGGCGGCTGGCTGCGGCGCAAGCGCCGGAAGGCGCGTCAGACGTAGTAGCGCGAAATCGACTCGGCCACGCAAACCGGCCTGTCGCCGCCCTCGCGTTCGATGGTGACTTGCATGAGCATCTGGATGCCGCCTTCGATGTCGTCCACCGACAGAAGCTTCATGCGCGCGCACAGGCGGCTGCCGACCGGAACCGGCGCGGTAAAGCGCACCTTGTTCAAGCCATAGTTGACACCCATTCTCACGCCCGACAAGCGCATCGAGCTTTCCACCAGCAGCGGCAACAGCGAAAGAGTCAGAAAGCCGTGAGCAATGGTGCCGCCGAAAGGCGATTCCTTCGCGCAGCGCTCAACATCGATGTGAATCCACTGGTGGTCGCCGGTGGCATCGGCGAATTGGTTGACGCGTTCCTGGGTGATTTCCACCCAGTCCGAAACCGCGACTTCCTGGCCGGTCAGTCCACGCAACTCCTGGGGCGAAGCGATCTCACGCATGGCTTGGCCCGTCCTTGGGACGGCGCTTGAACATGCCGATACCCTTCAGGGTGGCGACGGTTTCGCCATGCTGATTCTTCGCTTCCCACAGGCTGGTGACGAAGCCGCGGTCCGGCTTGGTGAACGAGGCGCGCACTTCCAGCGGCGTGGTGGTCACGGTCAGCGTGTCGCCGCCGCGAACCGGCTTGATCCAGCGAATCTCATCCACGCCGGGCGAACCGAGGCTGGCGACATCCTTCAGGAATCCATCCACCATCAGGCGCATCATGATGCCGCAGGTATGCCAGCCGCTGGCAATGATGCCGCCGTAGATCGACTTCGCAGCCGCGTCGTGGTCGACGTGAAAGGGCTGGGGATCGAACTGGCGCGCGAAGTCGATGATCTCTTCCTCCTTCATCTGGCGCGATCCGACCACCACGGTCTTGCCGACCTCGAAGTCCTCGAAATACCACTTTGGTGAAGTCATTCCTGCTCCCTTAATTGTGGACGGTCAGGCGGCGTCGCGGAAACCGGGCTGGGCGGCAAACCGGGCCAGATGAAAATCGGTATCCCCGAGTGTCGATTCAATCATGGTCAGGCGCTTGAAGTGATGCGCTGCCGGCAGCTCGTTGGTCACGCCCATGCCGCCGTGCAGTTGCACGGCCTGCTGGCCGACATACTTGGCGGCCTGGCCGACCCGAGCCTTTGCCGCCGACACGGTCTTGCGGCGTTCCTCGGCATCGGTGGAGGGCACCTTGACTGCGGCCAGCGTCGCGATCGAACGCGCCTGTTCGGCCTGCATGAACATTTCCGCCATGCGATGCTGCAAGGCCTGGAACTTCCCGATCGGCACGCCGAACTGCTGGCGCGTCTTCAGGTATTCCAGCGTCGCCGCATTGAGTGCATCCATCACACCGACGGCTTCCGCGCACAGCAGCGCCGCCCCATAGTCGGCTGCCGCATCGAGGATGTCCCAGCCCTCGCCTTCCTTACCGAGCAAGGCCGAAGCGGGCACGCGTACATTGCTCAGCGTGATATCGGCCGCGCGCATTCCATCCAGCGTGCGGTAGTCGCGGCGTTCCACCCCTTGAGCGTCGCCGGGAACGACGAACAGCGAAATGCCCTGGGTGTCGCGCTGGGCGCCCGCACTGCGCGCCGAGACGATGAGCTGCCCGGCCTGTGCCCCGTGCAGCACCACGGTTTTGGTGCCGTTCAGTACATAGCGGTCGCCCTCGGCTTTCGCCGTGGTAGCGATATCGAACAATTCGTAGCGGGATTGCCGTTCTCCCAGTGCGCAGGCCAACTTCAGTTCGCCGCTGGCAATCTGTTCCAGCAGCGTTTCCTGGCCACCCACCAGCTTCAGGAATTGGGCACCCAGCACGGTTGCAAAGTAAGGCTCGATCACCAGCCCGCGCCCCAATTCCTGCATCACGACCATCATGTCGACCGCCGACCCGTTGAAGCCGCCCTGCGCTTCCGGCACCGGCAAGGCGGTCATGCCCAGTTCGGTCAAGGTCTGCCA
>JAEWBA010000096.1 GCA_023391395.1 Pseudomonadota bacterium | reverse complement strand
AGCGCTATATAGACCCGTTCGCGATACACCCAGGCTTCGCCGAATACGCTGAATTCCAGGCCGGCCGGATCGAAAGCGGCACGGTGATCGGTCACCACGGTGCCGCCCACGCTCACCTCGCCGTCGGCGATCAATTGGCGGCACCATTTGCGGGTGCCGAAACCCTGCGATTGCAGGAGGCGGTCGAGAGGCAGTTTTCGCATGGCGGCACTGTAGCAGAATCGGCGCTTCGGGAATTACCGGACCGCCGCCGTTCGGCGTTATCATGTGCGCTATTCAAGCTCTCCCGGCCGGGAGACCCAGCTCAACCGCCTCCGCATCCGCATGCACACAGCACCTGTCGCCGTGATCGACGAGGAGCACGCCGCCTTCATGCAGGGCGGCGTGTCGATCAGCGTCGCCAGCTGCGACCGCGACAAGATGCCCTGCCTGGTGCGCGCGCTCGGATGCAGGCTTTCGCCCGACCGGCGGCAGTTGCGCATCCTCGTCGCGACGAGCCAGGCCTCGCGGGTGCTGGCGTGCATCCGCGAGACTGGGGCCGTCGCCGCAGTGTTCAGCCATCCCGCCACGCTGCGCACGGTACAGGTAAAAGGCATGGATGCGACCGAGTCCGCTACGAGCCCGGCCGATGTCGAGGCAGCCCGCCGTTACTGCGAAGCGTTCATCCGGGAGACCGTCCCGCTCGGCTTCGACGAGGCCATGATGCAGGCGCTGCTGTCGTCGTCCGAGCTGACGGCGATCGCCTTCACGCCGAGCGCAGCCTTCCTGCAGACCCCCGGCCCGAAGGCCGGCGAGCCGCTGAAAGCACCAGCATGACGCTCACACTGGATGCCATCCGCGAGTGTTTCGAGGGCGTGATACCCGCCACCATGGCAACCGCTGCTCCGGATGGCATTCCCAATGTGGCCTATCTTTCGCAGATCCAGTTCGTCGACAGCCAGCACGTCGCCCTTTCCTACCAGTTCTTCAACAAGACGCGGCAGAACATCCTGGTCAACCCGCGCGCCATGCTGAGCGTCACCAATCCGGCCACGGGCGCGCAATACCACCTTTCGCTGGCCTACATGCGCACCGAAACCAGCGGACCGCTGTTCGAAAGCATGAAAGCCAAGCTCGCCGGCATCGCCTCGCACACCGGCATGAGTGGCGTGTTCCGCCTGCTCGGCTCGGACATCTACCGGGTGCTGGAAATCCGGCAGGTGCCCGGCAAACCCTTGCCGCCCCGCGCGCCCTCGCGCAATCTGCTGGCCGCCTTGCGCCGCGCCGTCGAGCGCATCGGTGCGGCGGCGGAGTTGGAGCAATTGCTGACCGATATCCTGGCCTGTCTGGATCAGCAGTTCGACATCCGTCACGCCATGATCCTGATGCTGGATGCGCCGGGCGGGCGCCTGTACACCGTCGCCAGCCGCGGCTACGAGGCTTCGGGGGTCGGCTCCGAGATTCCGGTCGGCCATGGAGTGATCGGGGTTGCCGCTCGCGAGCGCACGGCGATCCGTATCGGCCACATGAGCACCGAATACGCCTACAGCCGGGCGGTACGCGAGAGCACCGAACAAAGTGGCCTGAGCGGCATGCTGGAATCCGAGATTCCCCTGCCCGGACTGGCGGAGCCGCGCAGCCAGCTTGCGGTGCCGATTCTTGCGGGCGCGTGCATGTTCGGCGTGCTGTATGTCGAAAGCCCGCAGGATCTGCGTTTCAGCTACGACGATGAAGATGCGCTGGCCTGCCTGGCCGGCCACCTCGGCATGGCGATGCACAAGCTGCAGGACGCCAACGAGGCTGGCGAGAGCATTTCGCGCCCGGCCACCGAGCCAGCCCTCGCGGCGACGGGCGCGCCGCTGCTGGTACGCCATTTCCAGGAAAACGACAGCATCTTTCTCGATGACGACTACCTGATCAAGGGCGTGGCCGGATCGATCTTCTGGGCCCTGCTGCGCGACTACAGCGAGCGTGCGCGCACCGAATTCACCAACCGCGAGCTGCGCGTAGATCCGCGCGTCAGGCTGCCCGATGTCAGCGACAATCTCGAAGCGCGCCTGATCCTGCTTAACCGCCGTCTGCTCGAACGCAATGCCGGAGTGCGCATCGACAAGACCGGCCGGGGCCGTTTCCGGCTCCGTGTCGACCGGCCGGTCCGCCTGCAGGAGGCTGCGCCTTGAATTGACGTGGCAGCTGGCCTCAGGCCGCCAGCGCTCCCGTCTCCGCCAAGCCCAGCGCCCGCGTCAGCTTGCGCCAGTCGCGCGCCGCCAGCTTGCTGCGGGCAATTCCCAACACCTCTTCAAATGCGTCCGCCGGCATTGCGGCGCGCATCGCACCCAACTGGCCGGCGCGCTCGGCGGGAGTCAGGGCCGGTAGCATCCACTCCAGGATCATGCCCATTTCCGCCGGTGGAATCGAGGCTACGATGGCCTGCTCGATGGCAATGAGCTCGGCATCGCTATGGGTCGCCCACAGCACCGCATTGTGGTCGCTTTCCTCGATATTCATGTGGGTCAGGTTCTCGGCGACGAACTGCGCCAGACCATGGTGCAGGCGTTCAAGCGCCGCGACACGCTCGCCGCTTGACGCGCGCTCGACCTCGCCGATCATCTGCGCCAGCTGCTCCAAGGCACTCACATGGTGTGCATGCTCTTCCGTGGCTTCCGCGGCAGAACCGGGACGGCGCGTTTCCATCGCGGTATGCACGAAATCGTTCTCATGCTGCAGATGCGAGCGGCAGAACTCCATGAGCTGCCGCACCTGGCCCAGCACCGCCGCCAGATCGGCGGGATCGTCGCCATCGGCTTGTGCCACCGCGCACAGGGTTTGGCACATGTGGGCGCGCAGGGCCTTGTGGATATACGCGTAAATATTGACGCGCCGCGCCGCGTCGCCATGAGGGACATCCGCCGTGTCTTTCATTCTGCTCTCCAGTAGGGGTAGAAAATTGGTCGCCGGCCAGGGCGGCCGGGGATGGAAGAAGAATAAAAGAACGGCGCGGCAGGCTTTCTTAAAACTTTCTTCAATCGACCTTAAAAAACTCTTAAGCTCTGCATTGCCGACTGGCGCAAAAAGAAACGGCCGGCGT
>JAEWBA010000082.1 GCA_023391395.1 Pseudomonadota bacterium | reverse complement strand
CATGACCGGCCTCGTCCTGAATCTTGGCGAGCAGAATCGCCTTGCGCTTCAGGGTCGGAGCGCGCGTCACCCAGTTGCCTTCCGGCAGTTGGCCGACGATCTCGGAGTGCGCATGCTGCGAAATCTGGCGGATCAGGGTCTTGCGATACCCCTCGGGCATCCAGTCCTTGGGCTCGACCTTGATGCCGGCGGAGATCTTTTCCTGGAAGGCGCGCTCTTCCGGCCCCATTTCCTCCAGTGAGCGGAGGGACTTGGATCCGGTTTCAACCATTTGTGCGTACATGGCTCAACCTCTCGTGAAACGGTTTGGACACGTGCCCTCCCATTTTTTGAGGGCACCTCGGACCGACGTCCGTGCCTTGAAAAGCATGAGGCGAATCATTGACTTGCTGATTCGCTTGGCTTATCGATGGAGTCATCATATGATACAAAAATGTGCATGTAAATAGTTTTTGGCGTATCAAATCAAATTTTTGTATCGTATTGTGCGGCCGTTGTGGAAGTTCTGCCAGAACACGTTGACGCTTGTATGATTTGGCACTTTGCGCAACGACAGATAGCGTTCCGGCACAGCGGCTCATTCTCGGGAATTTCCTACGGTTCACACTCTCATGCCTTCGACTAAAAGCCCAGCAATCAAGAAATGGATTGAGCAATACATGAGGGACAATCCGCCGCGTGCCAAGTCGGTGGTGATGACCTTGTTCGGCGATGTCATCACGCCCCATGGCGGGCAAGTCTGGCTCGGTAGTCTGATCCAGTTGCTGGCGCCGTTCGGGATCAGCGACCGGCTGGTGCGTACCAGCGTGTTCCGGCTGGCAGAAGAAGGATGGCTGGACGCCAAACGCGAAGGGCGCCGCAGCCTGTATGCGCTGAACCCGACGGCCGCGCGCCGCTTTCAACGGGCCTACCAAAGAATTTATACACCCTCATATCGGGAGTGGGAAGGCAAGTGGACGCTGGTGTTTACCGCCAATGGCACGCTCGGCGCCGGCGAACGCGCCAGCCTGCGCAAGGAATTGCTGTGGGAAGGATTCGGCATGCTGTCGCCGGCGCTGTTCGGCCACCCCAACGCCGATCCGCAAACCCTCGATGAGATACTCGATCGTACCGGCGTCAAGGACCGCATCTACGTCTGCTCGGCAAGCGGCTCCTAGCAGCTTGCGGCGCGCCCCCTGAGCGACCTGGTCGAAGAATGCTGGGAATTGGGTTCGGTGATGGCCGACTATGAACGCTTCATCAAATGCGGCGCGCCCTTGCGCAAGCTGCTTGCCGCCAGGGATGAACTCGATGCAGAGCAAGCATTCGTGCTGCGCACGCTGCTGATCCATGAGTTCCGCCGCGTGCAGTTGCACGATCCGCTATTGCCGCTGGAATTGCTGCCGCCGGCATGGCCGGGAAAAACGGCTTATGAACTGTGTCAGGAAATCTATCGGCTGACTTATCGCAGCGCGGAAGAATATGTGCTGCAGACCTTGCGCCAGGAAGACGAACAGGCGCCGGATGCCGCGCCTTACTTCTATGAGCGCTTCGGCGGCCTGAACTGAGAAACTGAAAGCCCGCTCCGGCAGGAGCAGGCTTCAAGCCGGCCACACTGCACTACGTGCGGCCGGTGTTGCGCGGATTAGGATTTCTTCGACACCAGGGTCAGGATGTCGTAGCTGGCGACCAGTTCACCATCCTGGTTGGTCACCGCCACATCCCATGCCACCACGCCCTGGCCGACGCCCTTGTGATCGGTCTTGCGGCGATCGATCTTGCGTTTGCAGGTCAGACGCGCCTGGATGGTATCGCCGATGCCGACCGGCTTGACGAAGCGCAGCGTATCCAGTCCGTAGTTGGCCAGCACCGGTCCCGGCGCCGCCGACACGAACAGGCCGGCCGCGGCCGACAGTACGAAGTAGCCGTGCGCAATGCGCTTGCCGAACTGGGTGTCCTTGGCCGCGATTTCGTCGAAGTGCATGTAGAAGTAATCGCCCGAGATGCCGCCGAAAGCGACGATGTCGGCTTCGCTGACCGTGCGGCGGTGCGTCAGCAGCGAGTCGCCCACCTGCAGATCCTCGAAGTAGCGGCGGAAGGGATGCACTTCCGATTCGTTGACTGCTGCGCCGCGCACGTATTCGCCGGTCGCCGCCATCAGCATGGTGGGCGACCCTTGCACGGCGGCGCGCTGCAGATAGTGCTTGACGGCACGGATGCCGCCCAGCTCTTCGCCGCCACCCGCGCGGCCCGGGCCGCCATGCTTGAGCATGGGCAGGGGCGAACCGTGACCGGTCGATTCCACCGCCGCTTCGCGATCCAGCACCAGCAGACGGCCATGACGCATCGCTGCCACCGGCACCGCCTTGGCGACGATCTTGGGATCGCGCGTCACCAGCGACCCAACCAGGCTGCCCTTGCCCTTGGCGGCCAGGGCCAGTGCTTCGTCTAGGTCCTCGTAAGGCATCAGCGTGCTGACCGGGCCAAAGGCTTCGATATCGTGCACGCGCTCGTCGCGCATGGCGTCGCGGCACAGCAGGAGCGTCGGCGAGAAGAAGGCGCCGTTGGCCACGCCCTCACCCACCGGCGCAAAGCCGTCGCGCTCGCCGAACACGATTTCATTGCCCTGCGCCAGTTGCGCCACGCGCTCGGCGACGTCGGCCTGCTGGGCGTGCGAAGCCAGCGCGCCCATCCGCACGCCTTCCTTCGACGGATCGCCGACCACGGTCTTGGCCAGCCGTGCGCGCAGGCGCTCGGCCACGGCATCGAGATGCTGGCGCGGCACGATGGCGCGGCGGATCGCGGTACATTTCTGGCCGGCCTTGGTAGTCATTTCGCGCGCCACTTCCTTGACGAACAAGTCGAATTCCTCGTCGTCAGGCGTGACGTCGGGCGCCAGGATGGAGCAATTGAGCGAGTCGGCTTCAGCGTTGAAGGGCACGCCTTGACGCAAGAGGTTCGGATGCGCACGCAGCTTGGCGGCGGTATCGGCCGAGCCGGTGAAGGT
>JAEWBA010000054.1 GCA_023391395.1 Pseudomonadota bacterium | reverse complement strand
GTAGTGGCCTCGCCCGCCTATCTCAGGCGCCACGGCAAGCCGAAAATGATCTCCGATTTGGCGAACCACAACTGCCTGGCGATCAGCAGCGAAGGCAGCCAGCGCGGCTGGACCTTCCGCCAGAACGGCAAGAACGTGACCTTGAAGGTGTCCGGCAACATGGTGTGCAACGACGGCGCCGTGCTGCACGATTGGGCGTTGGCCGGCAAGGGCCTGGCCTGGAGGTCGATGTGGGAAGTGGGCACCGCCATCGAGGCCGGCAAGCTGGTGACGGTGCTGGATGAATTCGCCGCGCCCGGCAACGACATCTACGCCGTATTCGCGCAGCGCCGCCATCTGCCGCTGCGCATCCGCGCCTTCGTCGATTTCCTGCGCCATGCCTATGCGCAACCTGACTATTGGCGGCAGCGTCGGTAGGGGGACTCTGCCCCGCCGATCGATTGGCGGAACGAGATCACAAACGATGGAACCACGATGATGTCCGCCGTGTTTGCCGCGATGGAACAGGCCTGAAATGAAAAATCCCCGGACATGCCGGGGATTTTATTTTCAGCGGAACAAGTCGCTTATTGCGGCTGGATGTTCGAAGCCTGCTTGCCCTTGGGGCCAGTGGTGACTTCGAAGGACACGCGCTGATTTTCCTTCAGGGTCTTGAAGCCGGAACTTTGGATCGCCGAGAAGTGCGCGAACAGATCTTCGCCGCCTTCGTCCGGGGTGATGAAACCAAAACCCTTGGAGTCGTTAAACCATTTCACAGTACCAGTTGCCATTGCATTTCCTATTTCGGTTGTTGGGCTTTTGCCCGGGATGATTCCTTTGAAGCAAGAAAGAAATGACAGACGATACTGCACTACTCACCTAAAACTTCAACGGTGGCGCATTATATGTCGAAAGCGCGCATAGAACGCAAGCAGAGAATTGCAGAATGCGGCGCGCTTGGCACAATTGCTGCGTGGCGTAATGCTTTCCTCCTACTACAAAGGCATCCGTCCATGGCCAGTTCCTCAGGCGGCAGTACCGAATCGTCCCGAAAAGGCACAAGCGCCTCCAGCCGCCGGCGCTCCGGCGGGCCGGCGACATTCCACACCGTCTCCGAGAAGGATGCGCGCGAATTGGAAGAGGCACTGCATGAAGTCTTCGGCATCGAGCGCCTGCGTCCCGGACAGCGTGAAGTCATCGAAAGCGTACTGCACGGCCAAGATACGCTGGCCATCATGCCCAGCGGCGGCGGCAAGTCCCTGTGCTACCAGTTGCCGGCCCTGAAGCTGTCGGGCACCACGTTGGTGGTGTCGCCTCTGATTTCGCTGATGAAAGACCAGGCTGGCAAGCTCGATGAAGCGGGCGTCGCGGCGGCCGAAGTCAACAGCAGCCTGAATACGCGCGAAGAAGCAGCCACGCTGGCCAGCATCGAGGCGGAGAACCACGAATTCGTTTTCACCACGCCCGAGCGCCTGACCGATCCGGAATTCATCGCCACCATGGCGCAAAACAAGATCGATCTGTTCGTGATCGACGAGGCGCATTGCATCTCGCAGTGGGGCCACGACTTTCGGCCCGCCTATCTGCAGCTTGGCGCGGCGATCCGGGCGCTGGGCGATCCCACGGTACTGGCGCTGACCGCCACCGCGACCGACGAGGTGATCGCCGACATCGGCCGCCAATTGGGGCGACCGGACATGCACGTGGTCAATACCGGCATCTACCGTCCCAACCTGCACTACCGCGTGCTGGCCGCAACCAACGAGGAATCCAAGACGGAGGAGGCGATCCGACTCGTGCGCAGCACTGAGGGGTCCGGCATCGTCTATACGGCGACGGTCAAGATGGCGGAAGAACTCTACGAGGCGCTGCAGGAAGCCGGCGAAAACGTGGCGCGCTATCACGGCCAGATGCCATCTAAGGAGCGCACGCAGAATCAAGACCTGTTCATGGCCGGCGCAGTGCGCGTGATGGTCGCCACCAACGCCTTCGGCATGGGCATCGACAAGCCCGACATCCGCTTCGTCATCCACCATCAGCTTCCGGCCAGCCTGGAGGCCTATTACCAGGAATCCGGGCGTGCCGGGCGCGACGGTCAGCCGGCGGAATGCACCCTGCTCTACTACCTGAAGGACAAGCGCATCCAGCAATTCTTCCTCGCGCGCCGCCATCCGAGTGCGGAGGAAATCGGCACCGTGTACGCCGTGCTGCGCGAACTGAGCGCGGAAGGCCCGGTATCCATCCTCCGGCTGCAGGAAGAACTGGGCCGCATTTCGCACAGCCGCCTGCAGCTCGCCTTGAGCCTGATGCAGCACGGCGGCTTGGTGGCCCAGGACGATGCGCTCGATTACCGTGTGGTCGAGCGGCATGCCGAACACAAGGTATTTGCGCGCCTAGTGGAAGGTCACGAGCGCAAGAGCCGGCACGACCACGAGGCGCTGGAGCGCATGGTGTTCTATGCGCAGACGGGATTCTGCCGCTGGAAGGTACTGCTGGAATATTTCGGCGAAGAGGTCGAATGGGAGCACTGCGGCAGCTGCGACAATTGCCAGCGTCCGCCGGAACGCATCCTGACTCCGGTGCATCCGACGCGGCGGCCGCTGCCGACCGTGCCCCGCCCTGACCCGGCATTTGCGCCGGGCTCGGAAGTGACGGTGCCCAAGTTCGGGGTCGGCAAGGTGGTGTCCGTGGCCAGCGACAAGGTGACCGTCGTCTTTCCCGATAGCCGGACGCGGGTCTTCCTGCGGCCCTACGTCAAGCCGGTCTGAAGCGCCACGGGTGAAAAATGGAACGGGCACGTCGGCCTATGCAGGCATGCCTGTTTTCACTTGCGGGCCTAGGCTTGAATTTCCGACCAGAGGAAATCCGACGCATTCAAGTGCGCTTGGCAGAAGGAGGGAGGAAGGCTGATCCGGCGGAGAGACCAAGGAGAAAAAATGTCCGGACCGGTAAACCAGAAAGGGGTTACGACCCGAAGATCGTAACCCCTTGAATATGGCGCGGCTGGCAGGAATCGAACCCACGACCCCTTGGTTCGTAGC
>JAEWBA010000229.1 GCA_023391395.1 Pseudomonadota bacterium | reverse complement strand
CAGGCGGTCCTGCAGCAACACCCGGTTGGGCAGATTGGTCAACGCGTCGTACTTGGCCAGGCGCACCAGTTGCTCGGCGGCCTGCTTGCGGCTCGAAATATCCTCGACGGCGAAAATCAGATAGCGCTCTTCCTCGCCTTCCCCACCGACCATGGAAACCGTGACATTGACCCATAGGTAAGAACCGTCCCGGTGACGGTAGCGCTTCTCGCGCGAATAGGCGGGAATTTCACCGGTCTGCAGCCGCTGGCGGATGTCGCGGCCCAGTTCCACATCGTCGGGGTGAGTGATGTCGAGGAAGGTCAGATGCAGCAGCTCGGCTTCGGAATACCCCAGGGTCTCCTGCAGCTTCCGGTTCACGCGCAATATCTGCCCGGACGGATGCACGTGCGCCAGGCCGATGCCTGCATGGCTGAAGGTCAGGCGGAAACGCTCCTCGCTCTCGCGCAATGCCGCCCTGGCCTTGAGGCGCTCGGTGACGTCCTTGGCGGTCAGCAGAAAGAACGATTGCGCGCCGAGCTTGGCGCTGCTGGCGCCGATCTCGAGGTGACGCTCGCGGCCCACTTCCCTCCCCACGGTGACAATGCTGTGCGCATGCTCGCCGCTGCCCAGCACCCGCAACGCCAGGTTGGCAAGCTGGTCGCCGGCTGGCAAGCTGCGCAGCGAGAGGCCGGTGCAAACCTCGTTGCCCGCTTCAAGCTGCAGCAGGCGCTGCATGGCAGAGTTGATCGAACGCAGCTTCAATTCCTCGTCGACGACAATGACGCCGACCGGCAGGCGTTCCACCACCTGCTCGGCATATTCGCGATGGCGCAGAATTTCCTGCTGCTCGGCGCCGAAATAGGTATCCAGCGCCAGTCCCATGTCGAAGAAAATAATCTTGAACAAGGCATCGAAAATCGGCACGACCCGTTCGGGTGCGTCCGCAAGCCGCCTTTGCACGGCCGGCATCAGCTCCGACAGATATTTGCGGTAGGCGCCGATGTACCACTTCGGATCAAGCCCGATGCGCTGGTGGACGACGCCCACCCGCAAGCGCTCCTTGACATAGCCGAGGCCGTAGTCGCCGTTGCTCAGGCCGAGGAAGTACCTGGCCTGCGCTTGCCGCAGGCGGGCCACGATCTGCGGGTCGGCGAGCATTTCGCGCAATTTCGGATAGTCGAAAAGGTGGCGATAGAAGGCGTCGGACAGCTCTTCGGAAATGGACTCGAACAGGCCGCGCGCTTGCCGCAGGAGAGTGGCGTCGTCGTCGGTGATTTCGAGATAGGACTTGCGCTGGGCCAGCTCGTTGTCGTCCAGGCCCAGTTGCGCTACAAGTTCTTCGACAATGGATTCCAGGTTTTTCATGAGGCGAAAGGGAGCGACGGCTCAGGCGGGTGTGCCACCCTACAGCAGCACATGTTTGCCGCCGGCATGGTTGTGAACGCGGATGAGCTCGTCCAAATTCGGCACAGCCGTTCGCACGCGGGCGGTCCGATGCGCCTGCCGATATTGCAGTAGGAAAAAGGGAAAACAAACTTCAAAACCTCTGCACCGCCGGCAGGACCCGTACGGCATGAAGCCGGAATCGGCCGGGCAGCACGGGACTCCGGAGAGTGCGCCATGCGCGGCCTCTGCCCGGTCCGCACGATCGCATGTTCGTCGGCGATGATGGTTCTTATCATTGCTGCGTTTTTTTTGTGTGCTTGTCCAAATCCCCAGGTCCGGCGTTCGGCGCCGATTCCGCCGGAAGGGGTATCTCGACCTGCAGCCTGCTGCCGCGCCCGGGCGAACTATCGATCGCGATGCTGCCGCCCAGGGTCAGGACCCGTTCGCGTATGCCGATCAGGCCGAAGGAATGTGCCCTCGCGGCTTCTGAGGGATCGAAGCCCTTGCCGTCGTCGTTCACCGCCAGTACCAGGCGGCCGCCTTGCTGGCGGATGGCGACCTGTACCGTGGAGGCTTGCGCGTGTTTGGCGACGTTGTTCAGCGCCTCCTGGACGACGCGGAACAGGGCGATTTCGTGCCTCTCGTCGAGCCGTATGGCGCCTTCCCCGATTTGGAGAGTGCAGGGAATGCCGGTGCTGGAAGAAAATCCCGCGGTCAGCCACTCCAGGGCCGCATCGATGCCAAGATCCAGCGCCGGCGGCCGCAGCAGGGCCGTGACGTCGCGCGTGATCTTGATCGCCCGGTCGGTCATGGTCATCATGGCCTGCACGCGCCGCATCAGCTCCGGCTGATGCGTACCGAGCTCCAACCGCAGCAGGGCGATTTCCATGCGCAGCGCGGAGAGGGTCTGGCCCATTTCGTCATGCACCTCGCGCGCGATACGCTTGCGCTCCTCCTCGCGCGTTTCCTCCAAGTGCGCGGAAAGCTCGCGCAGAGTGGCGCTGGTCCGGCGCAGCTCCTCCTCGGTGCGCTTGCTGGCGCTGATGTTGAAAATCACCCCATCCCAAGCTATTCCGCCCTCGGCTGCCCGGCGCGGCCGGGCGCGAAGCTTGAACCACATGTCGCGACCGGGCGCCATCACGAGCCTTCCTTCCCAATCCCATTGTGTGAACTGGCACGCGGACTTGTCCATTGCTGCCGCAAAGCCGTCCTCATCATTGGCGCGCAAACGGGCCAGAAACGCATCCGGGTAGGCCTGCACCGTGCCGGCGTCGATGCCGAACATCTCCTTCACCGCCTCGCTGACATAGGTGACACGCGGCCAACGTTCGTCGGGCTGCCGATGCAACTGGAATACGACCCCGGGAATATTGGAAGCGATGGCCTCGAGCCGTCGCTCGCTTTCCCGCAAATCGACTTTCGCCGCCTGCAACACCGAGAGGTCGCGCACGACATAGATCGTCTGCATGCGGCCGTCGCGCGGCGGGCCGCTGGTCTCCAGCTCGGCCGGAAAAGTCGAGCCATCGAAGCGCCGCCCGCGCAGGGGAAGCCGATAGTTGTCAGCCGGATCGCCGATATCCGGCGGCACCGCTTGGATCGCGGGGAAGAGTCGGACCACGGGCTGCCCCCGAAGACTGCGTGCCGTGGTACGGAACATCGTCGCGGCAGCCCGGTTGGCGCTTTCGACGCGGCCGTCCGCGCCGACAGTGATGATGGCCGCAGGCAGCTTGTCGAGTATGGCGGCAAGCTGCTTTTTCCTTCGCGCTGGAGCCTGCACGAAGGGACGCACGGTGCGCGCCAGCAGCAGCACGCCCGCCACCGCGAGGCAGATGCCGGCGGCGCCCAGCGGACTGGCCATGCGGTAAGTCGCATTGTCCTGGCCGAACAGGACATGCGTAAGCGTCCGGTCCAGCAGCAGGAGTCCGCCTATTGCCGCCAGCCCTCCCGCCAGGGTGTTTCCTGTCACGGGCCAGAGATGGGGCTGTGCCGGCAGCGTCAGCGCTGCGGAAATATGCGACAGAGCGAATCGAACCATTGCTTGGTCTTCTTGGTACTTATCAGTTCACTGCCACTCGAGGCGGTGAGCCCGTCAGAAAGGCGCGAAACGCTACCTAATGCGGTGCAGCATTCTATTGATCATGACTAAATTTTTCCAGTAAGCAATTGCAATCTCGGAAATGGACGCGCGGAGGAGACGAGAAAGGTGGCCGGGTTTCCACCAAAATTGGAAGGGTGCTGGCCGGATCAAGCCTTGCGTCGAAGCTCCGGCTCCCTATCGATCTTGATTCTCAAGAGAAACCGCGCCTGGTATGCGCCAGGAATCAGGCGGCTGCACGCATGCTAGGATGTCCGCTTCCCATAGCGCTTCAGCGGATCGGTTCATGAGCAAAGCAAGTCACGAGGGGCCCGTACCGGGCCTGACCCATTTCGATGCCGGCGGCCAGGCCCACATGGTCGATGTCGGCGGCAAGCAGGATACGCGGCGCGTCGCGATCGCCAGCGGCATCATCCGCATGAAGCCGGAAACGCTGGCCATCATCGAATCCGGCACTGCCGGCAAGGGCGACGTCCTTGGAGTGGCGCGCATCGCCGCAATCATGGGCGCCAAGCGCACCAGCGAATTGATCCCGCTTTGCCATCCTCTTGCCCTGACGCGCGTGGCAGCCGATTTCGAACTCGACCGTAAGCAGTCCCAGGTCAGGTGCACCGTCGAAGTCCACACCGTCGGCAAGACCGGGGTCGAAATGGAGGCGCTGACCGGCGTGCAGGTCGGCCTGCTCACGATCTACGACATGTGCAAGGCGGTGGACCGTGGCATGGTCATGGCTGACATACGGGTGCTGGAAAAGCGCGGCGGCAAATCCGGCGACTGGACAAATTCCTAGCTGCGCCGGGCATCCGGGATAGTCTGCCGCCTGCGCCGTAAGCTGCAAGGATGCCGATGAAGATACTTTTGATGCTTGTAGGGAGTATTGCGGTGGTCCTAGGCATCATCGGCCTGTTTGTGCCGGTGCTGCCGACCACGCCTTTCCTTTTGCTCGCCTCGGCCTGCTTCGTGCGCAGCTCGGAGCGCCTGCACCGCATGCTGTTGAACAACCGGGTTTTCGGCGAGCACCTGCGCAACTACGAAGAGCATCGGGCAATCCCGCGCCGGGCCAAGATCCTCGCCCTGGCCACGATGTGGCCTTCCCTGCTGGTTTCCGCTTACCTGGTCGGGCACATCGCGCTCAGGGCCATGCTGATCGCCATCGGCATCGGCGTCAGCATCTACCTGCTGAGGATGAAGACGCTCGAAAGCTCAACGCGCTCCCTGCGCCGCTGAGCGCGGGCTGCCCTATCGGCGCCCTGCCTCGCCGGCTGCACGCATGTCGATAGCCTTGACCGGCACGCCACCGAGCGCACGACCGCCACCCTTCTTGGTCAAGGATTCCAGCGTCACACCATCCAGCACGCTTAGGTACGCGGCAGTGGCATCGCCAAGTATGCCCCTGAGCTTGCAGAAGGAAGTGAAAACACAGCCGCCCTTGTCGGTATCGAAGCATTCGGCCATGTGGAAATCGGTCTCGGTGTGGCGCACCACTTCGCCGATGTTGATATCCGCCGGTTCGCGCCCAAGGCGCAGGCCGCCCTTGCGTCCGCGCACGGTTTCGACGATGCCCAGCATTCCGAGCTGATGCACCACCTTGGTCAGGTGGTTCTTCGAAATGCCATGCAGGTCAGCGATGTCCTGGACAGTCACCAGGTGGTCACGGTGAGCCGCCAGGTACATCAAGGTCCGTAGGGCGTAATCGGTGTAGGAAGTAAGTCTCATTGCAGAATCGGCGCAGTCTTGAAGAAACGCGCAGGCGGCCTCGCTATTGGTGCATGTATTTTATAGGTTTATTCCGGCGCGGATACCTTCCATGATTTGCCGGAGCGGCACGCTCTGGTGGAGGCGCCGTTTCCGAATCCTTATTCCAGATCCAGGATTCGCGTGCCCGTTCTACGGCATCCTCAATTGCGCTATGGCAGTTGTGCGAGAGAGCTCGTCGTTCTTATATCTTTCCCGCACCGATCACCGAGGTCCTCCTGATTGCCGTGAGCGACCCACTCTCACAAACGCCTCCCGTAGTTTGATTGACTCGAATCAAGCGCGAGCACCGGGACTTGCCTCACCACCATACCCATCTGCGCTGCCGCACACGGCAATACCGGGACGCCGGCTATCGTACTACCATAGACACATATCCAGCTCACCGACGGGAAGGAACACGCATGCATACCACGCTCGACACCGACCACCTCTGGATGCCCTTCACGGCCAACCGCCAGTTCAAGGTCAGGCCGCGCATGCTGGTGTCCGCCTCCGGCATGCATTACACCAGCGACGACGGCCGAAAGATACTCGACGGCACCGCCGGCCTGTGGTGCGTCAATGCCGGCCATGCGCATCCCAAGATCACGGCGGCGATCCGGCAGCAGGCCGAGACCATGGATTTCGCGCCGCTGTTCCAGATGGGCCACCCTGGTGTGTTCCAGGCCGCCAGCGCCCTAGCGGACATGGCGCCGGAAGGCTTGAATAGAGTGTTCTTCTGCAACGACGGCTCGGAAGCGGTGGATACCGCTCTCAAGATCGCTCTGGCCTACCACCGCGTGCGCGGCGACGGCCTGCGCCATCGCCTGATCGGCCGCGAGCGCGGCTATCACGGCGTGGGTTTTGGCGGCATCTCGGTCGGAGGCATCGCCGGCAACCGCAAGCATTTCGGCCCCGCCCTGCCTGGCGTGGATCACTTGCGCCACCCGCTCGACATCGCGCGCAATGCCTTCACGCGCGGGCTGCCGGACGGCGGCGCGGAACTGGCCGAGGAGCTGGAGCAGCGCCTGCTCGGCCTGCACGATCCGGCCACGGTCGCTGCCGTCATCGTCGAACCGATCCAGGGTTCCACCGGTGTCATCCTGCCGCCCAAGGGCTATCTGCAGAAACTGCGCGCCATCTGCGACAAGTACGGCATCTTGCTGATCTTTGATGAAGTCATCACCGGCTTCGGCCGCCTCGGGGCGCCTTTCGCGGCCGACTTCTTCGACGTCGTACCGGACATCATGTGCTGCGCCAAGGGATTGACCAATGCCGCCGTGCCGATGGGTGCGGTGCTGGTGCGCCAGGACATCCATGATGCCTTCATGGAGGCGGCACCGGAAAACACCATCGAATTCTTCCACGGATATACCTACAGCGGCCATCCGCTGGCCGCTGCGGCTGCCATCGCCGCCATGGACGTCTACCGCAGCGAAGGCTTGTTCGAGCGCGCCGCCGCCATGGCGCCGTATTTCGAAGAAGCCGCGCACAATCTCAAGGGCCTGCCC
Organism: Pseudomonadota bacterium; assembly: GCA_023391395.1. Lineage (GTDB taxonomy): Bacteria > Pseudomonadota > Gammaproteobacteria > Burkholderiales > Burkholderiaceae_D > Noviherbaspirillum. Next base: position 703 of record JAEWBA010000229.1, on the reverse strand, counting down.
TACGTGAAGGACATACGCAACCTTGGCTTGGTGTGCGGCATCGAACTGGAGGGCGTGCCCGGCAAGCCGACCGCGCGCGCCTTCGACGTCTTCCTCAGGTGCTTCTGGGAAAAGAATGTCCTGATCCGCACCACCGGCGACATCATCGCCTTGTCGCCTCCGCTCATCATCGACAAGCTGGAGATCGATCAATTGTTCGGGGCGATTGCCGAAGTGCTGAAAGTGCAGAAGGCCATACCGGAAACCGGGACCGTGGCTGCATAGTTTTCCGAGTAGGGAAGCTTCCTGCACTATCAGAAAAAGCAAAAGCCGCCGCCTCTTGCGAGGCAGCGGCTTTTTTTGAATGAATGCGGTATTACGCCGCTTCGCGCGAGGCCTTCTTACGCTCGTGCTCCTTCAGGAAGCGCTTGCGCAAGCGAATGCTCTTGGGCGTGATCTCGACCAGCTCGTCGTCTTCGATGAATTCCACCGCATACTCCAGCGTCAACTGGATCGGCGGAACCAGGCGCACCGCTTCGTCGGTACCGGAGGCGCGCACGTTGGTCAGTTGCTTGCCCTTGATCGGGTTGACCACGAGGTCGTTGTCGCGCGAGTGGATGCCGATGATCATGCCTTCGTACACCGGGTCATTGTGGTTGACAAACATGCGGCCGCGATCCTGCAGCTTCCACAGCGCATACGCCACTGCCGCGCCATCGTCCTG
>JAEWBA010000228.1 GCA_023391395.1 Pseudomonadota bacterium | reverse complement strand
CTCCTGCATAGTGCGCTCCCCGAAGTATCGGCGAGCGTTACCGCACATCCAACAGCTACAAGGCGTCGGCGTGTTGAGAACCCGCCCTAACTCCTCATAGGAGAGCTCGCGCCCCCACCATTTACGGCGGTTGTGTCGCAGCCGCTTAGCATGCGCCCTGCGGCAGGCAATTCCTTTTGCCATGATTCGCTCCATTCGATACGCTGAATGTGCCCGCTCGATGGCGGGCTCTGAAGCCACTAGCCCAGTTCTACCTAGAACCAGTCACGGTTTCGGAAACAAGGATAGAAAGTGGAGTAGGCGAGGCGAGGCGACTCGAAGGCCGCATAAACATTACTTGCTTGGCGGAAGGTGTGAGATTCGAACTCACGAAGGGCTTTCACCCTCGCCGGTTTTCAAGACCGGTGCATTCAACCGCTCTGCCAACCTTCCATGGGCGCGATTATACCGGACTCGCTTCGTTCTTCCCTATGACAAAAGGCAGGCAAGAACGAATTCCGCTCTTCATCGCAGGAACATTTGCTGCAGGTCATTCAGGAAACGCCGCCCGAGTTCGGTCGGGCGGATGATCCGGTGATCGCGGTACAGCAAGCCCTTTTTTTCGGCCTGGTTCAAGGCCTCTTCAATCGAATTCAATGCTAGGCCGGTACGCTCGGCAAACAAATTCGCTTCGAACCCGCCATTGAGCCGCAAGGCATTGAGCATGAACTCGAAGCCGAGATCGTCACGCGCTATCTCCGTCTCTTCCTGGATGGGCGTTCCTCTTGCTGCATGTTCGAGATAAGCCTTGGGCTGCTTGTAACGCATCTGGCGGATGACCCGGTGCGGGAAGGACAGCTTGGAATGCGCGCCCGCGCCGATGCCCAGATAGTCACCGAAACGCCAGTAATTGAGATTGTGACGCGCCTCCCGGCCGGGTTGCGCAAAGGCCGAGACCTCGTAATGCGTATAGCCTCCGGCAGCGGTCTGCTCGGCAATCATGTCCTGCATGCTGGCGCTCGTATCATCGTCGGGCACCGTTGGCGGATACTTGGCGAAGTACGTGTTCGGTTCCAGCGTCAGGTGATATAGCGACAAGTGGGGCGGCGCATAGGCGATTGCCGTGGCGACATCCTCGTGTGCTTCCTCGAGGGTTTGCATCGGCAATGCATACATCAGATCGAGGTTGAAGTTGTCGAAATTCGCCTGTGCGATTTCCACGGCGCGGCGCGCTTCATCGCCATTGTGGATGCGCCCCAGCGCGTCCAGATGGCGGGAGTTGAAACTCTGGATGCCGATCGAGAGCCGGTTGATGCCGCTGGCCCGGTAGGACCGGAACTTCTCGGTTTCGAAAGTCCCTGGGTTGGCCTCCATCGTAATCTCTGCCGCACCGTCGAGCGGCAGCAGGGTGCGGATATCCGAGAGCAGCCGATCCAATCCGCCGGCCGACATCAAGCTGGGCGTACCGCCGCCGATGAACACGGTGTAAATCTTGCGCCCCCAGATCAGCGGCAGTGCGTTTTCGAGATCGCTGCGCAGCGCGGCAAGATACTCCTCTTCGGGAAAGCCATCCTTGACCTCATGCGAATTGAAGTCGCAGTACGGGCATTTGCGCACGCACCAGGGAAAATGCACGTACAGGGACAGCGGCGGCAAAGCCGTCAGGTTGATTGCGCCGGGGCGCAGGAAATTTGCGGCCGCCTGTACGGGGGAACTTTGGGATCTGCCGTCGGAATCGACGGGCTTGATGGGTATCATCGAAGTTTCTCTACCAGCGCGCGCAGGGCTTGCCCACGGTGCGAGAGCCGGTTCTTTTCTTCCGGTGTCAGCTCGGCCGCCGTGCGGCCCAAGTCTGGCAGCAGAAAATACGGGTCATAGCCAAAGCCGCCCTGCCCGCGCGCCTCGACCACCACCGACCCGTCCCAGCGGCCTTCCGCAATCACGGGCTGCGGATCGTCCGCATGGCGCACCAAGACGAGGACGCAGTAATAATAGGCGGATTTATCGCCATGCGCTTCCAGCTCAGCGACCAGCTTGTGGTTGTTGCGTTCATCCGACTTCGGTTCTCCCGCATAGCGGGCCGACAGTACGCCGGGCGCACCGCCCAAGGCATTGACGCAGATACCGGAGTCATCGGCCAGCGCCGGCAGCCCGGTGATACGCGCCGCATGGCGCGCCTTGGCCAAGGCATTTTCGACGAAAGTGGGGTGCGGTTCTTCGGCCTCCGGCACCTGGAAGTCACCCTGGGGACGCAGCGTGAAGCCGAGTGGCTCCAGCATCTGGCTGAATTCCTTGAGTTTGCCAGGATTGTTGGATGCGAGGACGATGGTGCGATTCATGAGGATCTTCTGTCTGGCCGCCATGGGAGGGCCGAATAAGGGGAAGGCTCTCGAGGCAATCTACGGGGGCTGATAGGGTCTTATTTCTCGACCGTTATCCCGAGCGCAGTTTTTTGCAACACGATCAGCTCGGCAATGCCTTTTTCCGCTAGGTCGAGCAGCCGGTTCATCGTCGGGCGGTCGAAAGCTTCTCCTTCCGCCGTTCCCTGTACCTCGACGAAATGGCCGGCATCGGTCATCACGATATTCATGTCGGTGTCGCAATCCGAATCTTCTACGTAATCGAGATCGAGCACAGGCATGCCGCGATAAACACCGACCGAAACCGCGGCAACGAAATGGCGCGCCGGAATCACCGTGATCAGGGTTTGTTCGGCGAGCTTGCGGAAGGCATCGTAGGCAGCCACCATGGCACCGGTGATCGCCGCCGTCCGTGTGCCACCATCGGCCTGGATCACGTCGCAGTCGAGGTGCAAGGTTCGCTCCCCGAAGGCGCCAAGGTCGAATGCCGCGCGCAGCGAGCGTCCGATCAGGCGCTGGATTTCCTGGGTGCGCCCGGACTGCTTGCCCTTGGCAGCTTCACGGTCCATGCGCGTATGGGTCGAGCGGGGCAGCATGCCGTATTCGGCAGTCATCCAGCCCTGCCCTTTCCCCTTCAGGAAAGGCGGCACCTTTTCCTCGATGCTGGCGGTGCAGATGACGCGGGTGTCGCCGAATTCGACCAGCACCGACCCTTCGGCGTGCCGGGTGTAGTGGCGGCTCAGGCGAACGGGACGTAGAGCATCGGCGGCGCGGCCGCTGGGACGGATTTCATGTGGCATAGATCAACCTAATTCTTGGAAGTGACGCGAGAGGATTTTTCGATCGCACCACGAATTTCTTCAATGGCTTTCTCGATCTCGCTTTCGTTGAAGGCATCGGCTTGCTCCAAGTCCGCATGGCGCGGTGCCTGGATGGTGGTGGTGACGCTGCCGATCGGCAGGCTGTGCGTCGTGATGGTGGTGTGGTTGTCGCGCAAGGCATGCGTGCCTTCCCACATCAGCGCCAGCGCCGTGACATTGTCACTGCCCTTGCCGGCGATTCCGGTTGCGGTCGCCAACAGTTCCGGCACGGCACGCACCACGGTGTTGTTGTGCAGGCGCTGCGCCAGCACATGATCCGGAAGCACCGACCACAGGCCGTCCGAGCACAGGAGGATCACGTCACCAGCTTGCAGGCTGGCGCGTCGCGACAGTTCGACGATGGGCATGTTGGGTGCGCCCAGGCAGTTGAACAGCTTGTTGCGATCGGGATGGGTATCGCGCTCCGAAGGATCGACCTTGCCTTGAGCGATCAAGGTTTCGATGCGCGAATGGTCGCGCGTGCGGGCCAGAATCTGTCCCTGCCGCATCCAGTACAGGCGCGAATCCCCGCAATGCGCCCAATAGGCGCTGTTGTGCTGGATCAGGCAGGCGACGATGGTGGTGCGCGGCGTTTCCGGCAAATTGTTGATGGCACGATAGCGATGAATCTCGCGGTGCGCGGCGAAGAAACTGTCCTCGAGAAAGCGCTCTGGCTTTTTCACATACGGATTGGCGTTTTGCTGGAACAGCGAGCCTATGGTCTGCAGGGCGATGGTCGCCGCCATCTCCCCCTGGATATGACCGCCCATGCCATCCGCCAGGAGCAGCAACAAGGCATCGCGCGTGAAGCTGTAGCCCATGCGGTCCTGGTTGGACTTGCGCCCGCCGATATGGCTTTCCTGATAAACGGAGAATCGCATGATTGCGCTTTATTGCGACTGATCCTGTACCGTGCTGGGCGAACGCGGCAGACCCTTGCCCAAGCCGCCGAAAAAGCCCTTCAATCGCGTGGTCAGCTTGTCCAGCAGGGCCGGTTCTTCCTGCTTTTGCTGGGCCACCGGTTCGCGCAGCGCCTTCTGCAGCGCGAAGACGCTTTGCGGACGCTCCAGCGGATTCAGCCGCAGGCGCCAGCGGATGACCTGGATGAGCTCGCGCGAATACATGTTTTCCAGCTTGCGGAAATGGTCTTCCAT
>JAEWBA010000263.1 GCA_023391395.1 Pseudomonadota bacterium | reverse complement strand
GCCAATTTTCCTCGACCCTGCAGGTGAGTGAGGATGTCGGCCTGACAACTTCCAAGGATGTGCTGGAAGCTGCCGCCATCGGTCGCGGGCCGGAACGCATGCTGGTGACGCTCGGCTGCTCCGGCTGGAGTGCCGGGCAATTGGAAGAGGAGATTGTGCGCAATGGTTGGCTGACCGTGCGTGCCGATCCTTCCATCATGTTCGATGTGCCGGCGGAACGGCGCTTCGCCGCTGCCATGGCTTTGCTCGGTATCGATCCGGCCATGCTGGCCGGGGTCGCCGGTCACGCCTAGAGTCACTGCCGCAATGCCTGCACGAAAGCTCATGCCGAAGCCGGGCTGCCAGCCGCTGCCCGCCTTCGGGCTTCGGCACACCTTCAATTCAAGGATCTGGTAGGAACCGGTGGAAACGGTGCTTTGTTTCGACTTCGGTTTGAAGCGCATCGGCGTGGCGGTCGGCAATTCGCTGCTTCGGCAGGCGCGCCCGCTGACCGTGATCTCTGCCGCAACCAACGACACCAAATTCGCCGCCATCGCAGACTTGATGCAGGAATGGCGGCCCGAGCGCTGCGTGGTGGGCTTGCCCAGTCATCCGGACGGAACAGCCCACGAAATGACAGCCCGTTGTCGCCGCTTCGCCAACCAGTTGCATGGACGCTTCGGGGTCCCCACCGTGCTGGTCGATGAGCGCTATTCATCGGCAGTGATCGCCCAGCAGCGCGGCGAACATGTCGATGCCGAGGCGGCCGCAATCATTTTGCAACAATACTTCAATGAACATGTCCCTACCTGAGCTGGACGCCGAGGCCCTGTACAAGGTGCTTGCCGAGCGCATCAAGACCGGCCTCGCGCATATCGAGGATGTCGCTGTGGTTGGCATCCGTTCCGGCGGCGCCTGGCTTGCCGAACGGCTGGCTGCCGAGCTGCAGCTGACGGACCGGCTCGGCTTCATCGACGTGTCCTTCTATCGCGACGACTACGCGGAGAAGGGCTTGCACGCCGAGGTCAAGCCGACCCAGATTCCCTTCGAAGTCAATGGCGCGAACATCGTGCTGGTGGACGACGTGCTCTACACCGGCCGCACCACGCGCGCGGCGATCAACGAACTGTTCGATTACGGCCGCCCCGCCCGCATCATGCTGGCCGCGCTGGTGGACCGCGGCGGCCGGGAACTGCCGGTGGCAGCCGATTTTGTCGCAGAAACCATAGAGCTGGCCACCGACAGGCGGCTGGTATTGCAGCGTGCCGAAGACGGCCGCTTCTCCCTGACGATAGACCATGCATAATCCGCAACTGAACAAGAATGGCGAGCTGCAGCACTTGCTGACCATCGAAGGCTTGCCGAAAGCGGTTCTCACCCACATCCTCGATACTGCTTCCTCCTTCGTCAGCATCGGCGACCGTGAAGTGAAGAAGGTGCCGCTCATGCGCGGCAAGAGCGTATTCAATCTCTTCTTCGAGAACTCGACCCGCACCCGCACCACTTTCGAGATCGCCTCCAAGCGCCTGTCGGCCGACGTCATCAACCTGAACATCTCGGCTTCCAGCACCAGCAAGGGCGAATCCCTGCTGGACACGATCGACAACTTGGCGGCCATGCACGCGGACATGTTCGTGGTGCGGCATGCGCAGTCGGGTGCTCCCTACCTGATCGCCAAGCACCTGATCGATACCAAGCAGCCGCATGTCCACGTGGTCAACGCGGGCGACGGGCGCCATGCGCATCCCACGCAGGGGCTGCTCGACATGTACACGATCCGCCACTACAAGAAAGATTTCACCAATCTGACGGTGGCCATCGTCGGCGACATCCTGCACAGCCGCGTCGCGCGCTCCGATATTCATGCACTCACCACGCTGGGCGTGCCCGAAGTGCGTGCCATCGGGCCGCGCACTCTGCTGCCGGGCGGGCTGGAGCAGATGGGCGTGCGCGTCTTCACCGACATGAACGAGGGCTTGAAGGGCGTGGACGTCATCATCATGCTGCGCCTGCAGAACGAGCGCATGAGCGGCGCGCTGCTGCCTTCGGCGCAGGAGTTCTTCAAGAGCTACGGGCTGACGCCGGAGCGGCTCGCTCTGGCCAAGCCGGATGCCATCGTGATGCACCCCGGTCCCATGAATCGCGGTGTGGAAATCGATTCCGCGGTCGCCGATGGTGCGCAGGCGGTGATCCTGCCGCAGGTGACCTTCGGCATCGCGGTGCGCATGGCGGTGATGAGCATTTTGGCGGGTAATTAATACCATTGAGGACAGAGTTAAGCAAAGCGGTACTCTGTCCTCAACATGTCAGAACAGTCCTGCAGAACAACGTTGAACGCAACAGCACTTCAACATCAAGAACAGAAGATGAAACTTCACATCAAGAACGGCCGCCTGGTTGATCCGGCAAACGGTATCGACGCGCAAAAAGACCTGTATATCGCGGCCGGCAGGATCGTAGGCATAGAGGAGCCGCCGGCCGGGTTCAACTCTGCCAAAGTTATCGATGCCAGCGGCCTGGTGGTGGCCCCTGGCCTGGTAGACCTGAGCGCACGGCTGCGCGAACCGGGATATGAATTCAAGGCGACGCTGGAATCGGAAATGCAGGCGGCGCTGCAGGGCGGCGTCACCAGTCTGGTCTGCCCTCCCGATACGGACCCGGTGTTGGACGAGCCGGGCCTGGTGGAAATGCTCAAGCATCGCGCCAAGTCCCTGAACAAGGCGCACCTCTATCCGCTCGGCGCGCTGACGGTAGGTCTGAGAGGCGAGGCGCTGACCGAAATGGCGGAACTGACCGAGGCCGGCTGCATCGGCTTCTCGCAGGCCGAGCACACGATACTCGATACCAACGTGCTGCTCCGTGCCATGCAGTACGCACAATCCTTCGGCTACACCGTATGGCTACGCCCGCAGGATGCGCATCTCGGACGCGGCGGCATTGCCCACAGCGGGCCGGTGGCTTCGCGCCTGGGCTTATCAGGCGTGCCGGTGATGGCGGAAACGATTGCGCTTCACACCATTTTCGAATTGATGCGTGCAACCGGCGCTCGCGTGCACCTGTGTCGCATCTCCTCGGCTGCCGGATTGGAGCTGGTACGCGCAGCGAAGAAGGAAGGCCTGGCAGTGAGCTGTGACGTCGGCGCCCATCATATCCACATGACCGATGCCGACATCGGCTTCTTCGATGCCAATGCCCGCGTGACGCCGCCTTTCCGTGCGCAGCGCGATCGCGATGCCATCCGCCGAGCCCTGCTGGACGGCACCATTGATG
>JAEWBA010000256.1 GCA_023391395.1 Pseudomonadota bacterium | reverse complement strand
GAGACGGCATCAAACACCGCATCATGTCTGGCCGGATCAAGGATTTTGCCGCTCTCAAGTCGCTGCACAAGGACTTGAGGGCGCGCGAGGAAGAACGCAAGGCGGCCGAGGCCGAACGCCAGCGCCTGGAAAAACAGCGCCGGCAGGAGGCCGACATCTTCCGCCGCAGCATCGGCGAAGTCACGCCCCTCCCCTCTTCCGACAAGGTGGTCCTGCCGCCGCCTCGTCCGCTTCCCATCCCCCACCAGCGGCTCGCCGACGAACAGGCGGCGCTGGCGGAATCGCTCTCCGATGAATTCACCGTCGACACCCTGCTCGATACCGACGGCGAACTGAGTTTCGCGCGCCCGGGCATCGGCCCCGATACGTTGCGCAAGCTCAGGCGCGGCCATTGGGTAGTCCAGGCCCAGCTCGACTTGCACGGCATGCGGCGCGACGAAGCCCGCGAGGCGCTCGGCGAATTCCTGCGCACTGCCGGGAAACGCGGCCTGCGCTGCGTGCGCGTGATTCACGGGAAGGGTTTGGGATCGGTCAACAAGGAACCGGTGCTGAAGCACAAGGTGCGCAACTGGCTGGTGCAGAAGGAGGAAGTGATCGCCTTTTGCCAGGCGCGGGCCAACGATGGTGGAGCGGGAGCATTGGTGCTGCTGCTGAAGGCGCAGTCATGATGGCACACTGCTGCTTCAGCTTTCAGGCGTCAGCCACTCAAGTGTAGATCACAGTAATAACAATCCCCGCTCCGAGAAAAGCAGCAAGCACCACTGTTTCGCCGATGCGCCGTGCCCGCTCAGGCTCGATGTGAAAAGTTCGGCCAAGGACTTTACCCGCAATTAATGCAGCTCCCTCGATAACCGCAGAAAGAAGCCCTTCGCCGAGGCTCATAGCTTGCTTACACCGCGTCCGGCCCCGTTTCGCCGGTACGGATACGGATCACCTGCTCCATGTTCTGCACGAAGATCTTGCCGTCGCCGATCTTGCCGGTCCGCGCGGACTTGATGATCGCCTCCACTGCGCGTTCCACGATGCCGTCATCGACCACGGCCTCGATCTTCACCTTGGGCAGGAAGTCGACCACGTATTCCGCGCCGCGATACAGCTCGGTATGGCCCTTCTGGCGGCCGAAGCCCTTCACCTCGGTCACCGTCAGGCCGGTGATGCCGATCTCGCCCAGCCCTTCGCGAACCTCGTCGAGCTTGAACGGTTTGATGATGGCGGTAATCAACTTCATGGATACTCCTTCTAGTCATTCACGGAACTTGGATGTGATCGGGTAGCGCCAGTCGCGGCCGAAGGCGCGGTGCGTGACGCGGATACCGATCGGCGCCTGACGGCGCTTGTATTCATTGATCTTGATCAGGCGGGTGACGCGTTCGACATCGTCCTTACGATACCCCGCCGCAAGAATCTCGGCAACACTGAGATTTTCTTCCATGTACATCTGCATGATCGCATCCAGCACCTCGTACGGCGGCAGCGAATCCTGGTCGGTCTGGCCGGGCCGCAGCTCGGCCGAGGGTGCGCGCGTCAGGATGCGCTGCGGGATGACTTCGGAAATCGCATTGCGGTACGCACACAGTTTGTACACCAGAGTCTTGGCGATGTCCTTGATTACGGCAAAACCACCGGCCATGTCGCCATACAGCGTGCAGTAACCGACCGCGATCTCGCTCTTGTTGCCGGTGGTGAGCACGATGGAGCCGAATTTGTTGGATAAGGCCATCAGCAGGGTGCCGCGGATGCGCGCCTGGATGTTTTCTTCGGTGGCGTCTTCCGGCAAACCCTTGAACTCTTCCGCCAGCGCACCGCGGAACGCGGCGAAACAGTCGGCGATCGCAATTTCATCGTAGCGCACGCCCAGCCGTTGCGCCATGTCGCGCGCATCCAGCCAGGAGATGTCGGCCGTATAGGGCGAAGGCATCATCACCGCGCGCACGCGCTCGGCGCCGAGGGCATCGACGGCCACCGCCAGCACCAGTGCCGAGTCGACCCCGCCGGACAGGCCGATGATGGCGCCGGGGAAGCCATTCTTGCCTATGTAGTCGCGCACGCCCAGCACCAGCGCCTGGTAGACCTGCGCCTCCATCGGCAGGTCCGCGCATACCGTGCCTTCCCGCGGCTGTCCTTCCGCGTCGAAACCGACCACCTGCAGGTCTTCCTCGCAATGCTTGAGACGCGCGCAGACCTTGCCGGCAGTATCGAGCACGAAGGAATTACCGTCGAAAATCAGCTCATCCTGGCCACCCACCAGGTTGGCATACACCATCGACATGCCCAGCGCCGTCACATTTTTGCGCATGACCTCGTAGCGCAGGTGCTGCTTCTTCATGTGGAAGGGTGAACCGTTCGGCACCAGCAATACCTGGGCGCCGGCCTCGGCGGCGCGGCGCGGTGCATGTTCGGACCAGGTGTCTTCGCAGATGTTGATGCCGAAACGCACGCCATTGACTTCGAATACCAGCGGCTGGTCGACGGAAGTGAAATAGCGCTTCTCATCGAACACGGTATCGTTCGGCAGGTCGTGCTTGCGATAGGTGCCAAGCACTTCGCCATTGACGAGCACGGAAGCGGCGTTGTAGCGCTTGCCCTCTTCCCATACCGGATGGCCGACCACCACGTGCAAATCTTTCAGCGGGGCCAGCTCCGCTGCCAGCGCGTCCAACTCTTGCGCGCATTTTGCATAAAATGCCTGACGCAGCAGCAGATCTTCCGGCGGATACCCCGCCAGGGAAAGTTCTGGCGTCAATACGAGATGCGCGCCCTGCTGTGCGGCACGGCGTGCCAGTTCGGCGATCTTGTTGCGGTTGGCGGCGAAATCTCCGACGATGCTATTGATCTGTGCAATGG
>JAEWBA010000196.1 GCA_023391395.1 Pseudomonadota bacterium | reverse complement strand
CCGCAGCGGGCAGGGCCAGCGCGAGCGTGAAAGCCAGGGGTTTGGCGCCCATGGCAGCGAGATCGGAAAGGTTGACCGCCAGGGACTTGTGGCCGAGCAAGGCGGGATCGGCGCCGGCCAGAAAATGCCGGCCTTCGATCAGCATGTCGGTGGAAATGGCGAGCTGCATGCCGGGCGCCGGCACCAGCAGCGCGCAATCGTCGCCGACACCGAGGGGAATGCGCTCGGGCTTGCGCGGCGCGCGCATAAAGTATTCGGCGATCAGATCGAATTCGGACAGCATGGGGCGATTGTACCGCGCGCCTCCGGCAACGACTGCGTCGCGGCGGATGTTCGTGCCGGGCGCCGTTTTTCCTGAAACCAATGGACACAAAACCCTGTGCCCGCTCTGTTAAAATCTATGGTTCTCCGAAGTTGAAAAAGGAAGGCGACAGCATGGATTCCCCTATCGATGACCAAAAAGAAGATCGCCGTCAGCAATTGCGCCAGGCGGCGCTTGAGTACCACGAATTTCCGACGCCGGGAAAGATCAGCGTCACGCCCACCAAGCAATTGACCAATCAGCGCGACCTTGCGCTTGCCTATTCGCCTGGCGTGGCTGCGGCCTGCGAGGAGATCGTCGACGATCCGGTGAATGTCTTCAAGTACACGGCGCGCGGCAATCTGGTGGCGGTGATCACCAACGGCACCGCGGTGCTGGGCCTGGGGAACATCGGGCCGCTCGCATCCAAGCCAGTCATGGAAGGCAAGGGCGTGCTGTTCAAGAAGTTTGCCGGCATCGACGTCTTCGATATCGAGATCAACGAAACCGATCCCGACAAGCTGTGCGATGTGATTGCCGCACTGGAGCCGACCTTCGGCGGCATCAACCTGGAAGACATCAAGGCGCCGGAATGCTTCTATGTCGAGCGCAAGCTGCGCGAGCGCATGAAGATCCCGGTCTTCCACGATGACCAGCACGGCACGGCCATCATCGTCGGCGCCGCCATCCTCAACGGTCTGAAGGTGGTGGGCAAGGACATCGGGCAATGCAAGCTGGTGGTGTCCGGCGCCGGCGCCGCCGCGCTGGCCTGTCTCGACTTGGTCGTGGACCTCGGTTTCCCCATCGAGAACATCTTCGTCACCGATCTGGCCGGAGTGGTCTACAAGGGCCGCACCGAATTGATGGACCCGGACAAGGAACGCTTTGCGCAGGATACGAGGGCACGCACGTTGGCCGAGGTGATCCCCGGCGCCGACATCTTCCTCGGGCTGTCGGCCGGCGGTGTGCTCAAGCCGGAGATGGTCCAGCTCATGGCGGACAAGCCGCTGATCCTGGCGCTGGCCAATCCGACTCCGGAAATCCTGCCGGAAGAAGTCAAGGAAGTGCGCAGTGACGCCGTCATCGCCACCGGCCGTTCGGATTACCCGAATCAGGTCAACAACGTGCTGTGCTTCCCCTACATCTTCCGTGGTGCCCTGGATTGCGGCGCGACAACGATCACGCGAGCGATGGAAATCGCCACCGTGCATGCGATCGCTGAGCTGGCCCAGGTCGAACAATCGGACGTGGTGGCGACCGCCTACGGCATCAGCAACCTGTCCTTCGGGCCGGAATACGTGATTCCCAAGCCCTTCGATCCGCGCCTGATGACCCGGATCGCGCCGGCGGTGGCCCGTGCCGCGGAAGAGTCGGGTGTGGCGACGCGCCCGATCGCCGACATGCAGGCCTATATCTCCTCCCTGCAGCAGATCGTCTACCGCAGCGGCACTTTCATGAAGCCGATCTTCCAGATCGCCAAGAAGGCGCCGGCCGGCAGGAAGCGCATCGTCTTCGCCGAAGGCGAGGAGGAGCGGGTGCTGCGCGCGGTGCAGGTGGTCCTCGACGAAAAACTGGCCAAGCCCATCCTGGTCGGCCGGCCCGCCGTCCTGGCCCAGCGCATCGAGAAATTCGGCCTGCGCCTGCGCATGGATGTGGATTTCGAAGTCATCAATCCGGAATACGACGAGCGCTATCGCGACTATTGGCAGACCTATTGGGAAATGACCCGTCGCAAGGGGATCACCGAGCAGTACGCCAAGCTGGAAATGCGCCGCCGCCATACCCTGATCGGCGCCATGACGCTGTACAAGGGCGATGCGGACGGCATGATCTGCGGCACCTACGGCACCACCGATTTGCACCTGAAATACATCGAGCAGGTGCTGGGCAAGCGCGAAGGCGCCACCGTCTACGCCGCCATGAATGCCCTGATCCTCCCGGACCGGCAGGTAGTCATGGTGGATACCCACGTCAACGAAAACCCGACGGCCGAGCAGCTGACGGAGATTACGCTCATGGCGGTGGAGGAGATGCGCCGCTTTGGCCTGAAGCCGCGCGTGGCTCTGTTGTCGCACTCCAATTTCGGCACCAGCAACAGCGAATCCGCGAGAAAGATGCGTGCCGCGCTGGCTATGATCCGCGAGCGCGCGCCGGGGCTGGAAGTCGACGGCGAAATGCATGGCGACTCGGCGCTCGACCTGGCTCTGCTCAAATCGACCATGCCGGATTCGCCGCTCACGCGCGAAGCCAATCTCCTGGTGCTGCCCAATATCGAAGCTGCCAACATCTCCTACAACCTGCTGAAGACCACCGCCGGCAAGGGTATCGCCGTCGGCCCGATCCTGCTCGGCTGCGCCAAGCCGGTGCATGTCCTGACGCCCTCGGCGACGGTGCGGCGCATCGTCAACCTGACGGCGCTATGCGTGGCGGAGGCGGTAGCAGAACGATAAGCCGCTGCAACTGAAAAAGTCGCGTCCTTCAGGGAAGGCGCGGCTTTTTTTGTTGGCTTTGCACCGCTGGCGGCACGCAACTCTGCGGCTTTATCGCATGCTCAGAAACTCCGGCCGAGCATGCGCTCGAAGTGCTTCTTGACTATGCCATAGCATTCGCACGATGCCGCTTCCAGTGCCTCTCGATTGAGCACGCGCACTGCCCCGCGCCTGTATTCAATAATCCCTGCACGCTGGAGAATGCCGGCGGCAAGGCTGACGCTGGGGCGCTGCACACCGAGCATGATGGCAAGGTATTCCTGGGTAAGGTTAAAGTTTTGCCGACGCATGCGGTCATGGGACATCAGCAGCCACCGCGCGAGCCGATGCTCCAGCGCGTGCAGTCGATTGCAGGCGACTGACTGGGACACCAT
>JAEWBA010000434.1 GCA_023391395.1 Pseudomonadota bacterium | reverse complement strand
CGGCGCAGAGTCGATGCGGCGTGCGCCTCACCGTCCAGTGCGTTCCGGCTTGCAAGCCCATACCATGGTGCAGGCGGACAGCCTCTGGTCCGCAATTTCCATGTCAGTCAGTGCGAAGACACGGCGCTTTCCCAATAGCCGTTCCAACTCTGGCTATATTTCCCCGCGTGCGTCGGCATGCGATGCGCGTATATCCTCTTCCTATTTCCTTCCGAATTGCGGCACCTTGTTCAGGAAGGAAAAACGCGGCTTTTGTTCTTCCGGCGTCGGCCGCCGATCTGCATAAGCCTGTTCTTCGACCACATCCAAGTACTGGCTGCCATCCAGCGGCTTGCCGGCAAATGCGGTGCGTGCTGGCGGAGAGGCGTTCGCCGGCTTGACGGCTTTGTGTTGCATCCGCTTGCTGCGTTGTTTCATGGCCGCATTCCTTCCTCTGGCTTGGCAATATTCCTTGGATTTTCTGCCAGCCGTGGAGTTCGCGTTCGCGTAGGATGCGACAAGTTGGTGCAATCCTGTGTATGGCCCCGCTCGGATCGAGAACGAAGCGCCTGAAAATCTGTCTGTACTTGCGTGAGTCCCCAGATCGCGCCGGGACTGTCCGCCTGCATCGGACTGCTATGGAAAAGCATTCAACGCCCCCCTCCTCCGGCAAGACGCGCCGCAGAACCGGCCAGCGTGTCAGCAGTCGGACGCCGTATTCCGTCGCGCTTGATCCTGGAAACTTGCCGGGCAAGCCCAGTCGGGAAGACATTCATCGCTGTATCGAAATCTGGGCGCGCTTTTACCGGATCGCAGACGACATGCAGGCAAGCGGCACCTTGAAACCGTCTCGCGCACCTTGGCGCGCTTACCGCTAGACGGCGTTCCCACGCCCGATTTCGTTTTGCTCAATACGCCCACAATTGCGAACCGCTATAGTGCGGATATCAATCGCAAGGAGGCGTTACCGTGCAACGAGCTGATTCCCTGATCATGGGATTGGCGCTGGCATTGGCAATCGCCATGGTCGCTGGCGTGTTTCTGATCCCGCATTGAAGTCTGCCCCGCCGCTTTGCGGCGGAGCGCTGCCGTGTGTTCTTTGCATGGCGGCGCGCTGCAGACGGTGGGCCTCCTACTTGCCGATGCAGAACCGGCTGAATATCACTCCCAGCAAATCGTCCGAGGTGAATTCACCGGTAATGCTGTTCAATCTTTCCTGCACCAGCCGCAATTCTTCCGCGAACAGGTCCAGCGCCTCGCTCTGCTTGCTGGCGTGTTCGGATGCCATCTCGAGGTGATGGCGCGCCGCCTTCAGCGCCAGCAGATGCCGCTCCCGTGCCAGAAAGCGCGATTCGCCGGTTTGCTGCCAGCCCGCCACGCGCAGCAATTCAGTGCGCAGCAAGTCCATGCCGTCGCCGTCCGTCGCCGATAGGTAGACGTGGGTTGCATCCGGCATGTGGTCGACCGCCGGCTTGTGGCCCGACAAGTCGATCTTGTTCCAGATACGCATCACCGGCACTTTCGCCGGCAGGCGCGCGAGGATTTCCTCATCCGCGCGCGTGGGACCCCGGCTGGCATCGAGCAGATGCAGGATGACATCGGCCTTCTCGACTTCGCCCCAGGTCCGTTCGATGCCGATGCGTTCGACTTCATCGCTGGCGGCGCCATGGTCGCGAATGCCGGCAGTATCGATGATGTTAAGCGGGATGCCTTCCATCTGGATGGTTTCGCTCACCTTATCGCGCGTCGTGCCGGCAATCGGCGTCACGATGGCGACATCGTGACCGGCCAAGGCATTGAGCAGCGAAGACTTGCCGACATTCGGCTGCCCCGCCAACACCACCTTCAAGCCCTCGCGCATGAGTGCACCCTGCGAAGCCTGGGCAAACACGGCGTCCAGACTGCCGCGGATGCGCGCAAGCTGGCCGCGCGCATCGGATTTTTCGAGGAAATCGATTTCCTCTTCAGGAAAGTCGAGGGTCGCTTCCACCAGCATGCGCAGATGCACGACCTTGTCCACCAGCTCATGGATGGTTTTCGAGAAGGCGCCGGACAGCGATTCTGAGGCGGAACGTGCCGCAGCTTCTGTCGACGCCTCGATCAGGTCGGCCACTGCTTCGGCCTGCGCCAGATCCAGCTTGTCGTTGAGGAAGGCGCGCTGGGTGAATTCGCCCGGTTGCGCCATGCGCAGGCCGATCTCGCTGCCGGCTTCGAGGCAGCGTTGCAGCAGCATTTGCATCACTACCGGGCCGCCGTGGCCTTGCAATTCCAGCACATCCTCGCCGGTGTAGGAATGCGGCGCCTTGAAGTAAATCGCCAAGCCTTGGTCGATCGCACCGCCCACGGCGTTCTTAAATGGCAGGTAAGTGGCATAGCGCGGCTGCAATTCGGTGGTGCCGCACACCGCTTGCATTACGCAACGCAGATCCTTGCCCGAAATGCGTACCACGCCGATGCCACCGCGGCCCGGGGCGGTGGCAATCGCGGCTATGGGAGAAGAGTCGTAATTCATGAAAATAATTGTAGCGTCGCCCTGTGCGCGCCAAACATGAAAAAAGCCCGTGAAACCGGTTCACGGGCTCGATTTGCAACAGCCGGCACAATGGCGTTCGGCCACTGTGCCGCCTCATCAGGCAGGCTTGCCGCCCTCGATCTTCTTGGTGATCACCCATTGCTGGGCAATCGACAAGATGTTGTTCACCACCCAGTACAACACCAAGCCGGCCGGGAAGAAGAAGAACATCACCGAGAACGCGATCGGCATGAACATCATCACCTTGGCCTGGATCGGATCCGGCGGCGTCGGATTCAGCCTGGTCTGGATGAACATCGAGACCGCCATCACGATCGGCAGGATGAAATACGGGTCAGGCGAGGCCAGATCGTGGATCCAGCCGATCCAGGGCGCATTGCGCATTTCCACGCTGGCCAGCAGCACCCAGTACAGCGCGATGAAGACCGGGATTTGCACCACGATCGGCAGGCAGCCGCCGAGCGGATTGATTTTCTCGGTGCGGTACAACTCCATCATCGCCTGGTTCATCTTTTGCGGATCGGATTTGTAGCGTTCGCGGATGGACTGCATCTTCGGCGTCACGGTTTTCATCTTTGCCATGCTCCGATAGCTCGCCGCCGACAGCGGGAAGAAAGCCAGCTTGATGAGAATCGTCAAGACGATGATAGTCCAGCCCCAGTTGCCCAATACTTTGTGGATCTGATCCATCAGCCAGAAGATGGGCTTGGCGATGATGGTCAGCCAGCCATAATCCTTGACCAGGTCCAGGCCGGGCGCCAGCTTTTCCAACACTGCGGATTCCTGCGGACCGGAATACAGGCGCGATTCCATGGTGGTCGCTGCCCCGGGCGCCACTGTGCCCATGGGCAGAATGGAGCCGATCGAGTACAGATTGGTATCGATTTTCTTGGTGTAGATCTCGCGCGTGACCTTTTCCGGCGGGAGGAAAGCGGAAACGAAATAGTGCTGCACCAGCGCGAACCAGCCGTCGTCGGCCTTGGTGGCATGCTTGGCGCTGCCCTTTTCGATATCCGCGAATTCCATCTTCTGGAATTTCTCGGCGTCGGTATAAACGGCCGGGCCGGTGAAGGTGCTGTAGAAGAAGGATTCGCCCGGCGGCTTGCTGCCATCGCGCACCAGCTGCAGATAGAGCGAAGGAGCGATCGGCGCGCCGCTGTTGTTTACCACTTCATGCTTCACGCCGATGGTGTAGTCGCCGCGCTTGAAGGTATAAGTCTTGATCAGCTTGACGCCGTTCTGCTCAGACTCCAGCACCAGTTGCAATTGGTTGGCGTCGCCCAACGTACGTGCGCCGGGGCGTGCTGTGAAAGGCGATTTGTGGTTCGGGAAAGCTCCGCCGATCAGGCCGGTCTGGCCGACATAGACATGGTGGGGGCTGGTGTCGAACAACACCATATTTTTCTTCGGATCGACCGTGTCCTTGTGCTTCAGCAGTTCCAGGTGCCGCAACTCGCCGCCCTGGGTATCGATCTCAGCCTTGACTACATCGGTGGTGATGACGATGCGCTCGCTGGGTGTGGC
>JAEWBA010000430.1 GCA_023391395.1 Pseudomonadota bacterium | reverse complement strand
CCCACACCCCGTTGTGCACGATGGCCTCGACCGAGCAGCCGACCGAACAGTGGCTGCACACAGTGTGTTTCAACTCGGTCTTGCCGGGGGCGGCCACGGTTGCGGGGGGATCGGCTGCCGCGGCCGGCTCGATGACATTGAACGGCAGGTGGCGGGCCATTACGCCGGCACCGGCCGTCAGGCCGGCGCGGATCAGGAAGCCGCGCCGGTCCACGGTTGCAGTGGCTGCCTTGTCGAGTGCCCGGCGCAGCGAACCGGTCAGCCCGCCCGCGGAGGTGCCCGTGTCCGAACGGGCGGGAGAGGATTTCTTCACGAGACTCATGGCTGACGCTTCCTCCAGATGAATAGACGGGAATGGGCGATATCTGTCACCCATCCCTTATCCGCAGGGTTCTAGAACTCCACCGAACGATAATATTTCCGGATGTGCTCGGTCTCGTGGTAACCGGCGCGTTCCGGCTCCGCCTGCTTCGGCGCCGGAACGGCGGCCGCGGCTTTCTTCTGGGCCGGTCCGCGCGTCATCAGGATTGCCGCGATGGCAGGCGCTCCGCCGAGCGCGGCCAGCAAGGCGCGGCGCCTTGCCGCGGTGGCTTTGGGCACTGACTTGCTCATGTCGTCTGTTCCTCCATTCCCGTGTCATGCATCTGTGGCGCCTCGTCTTCTCCGGTTTGCGCCATGCTGAAGGCCTCGACCTCGAGATCCAGGAAAGCCTGGACGAAGTCGGCGACCCGACAATAGAAAGCCGCCTCCGGGGCGCCGCGCAAATCGTCGAGGCAACGCGCATACCAAGGCGCGAGATGGCGGGTGAAAAAGGTTTTCTGCGTTGCCAGAGGACGGCGCGGCACAGCTTCGGCGCCGGCGATGAGCATGCGCATGGTTTCGCACAGGGCACCCAGGTGGTCTTCCAGTTCGCCCGCGCCGTAGCGGCGCCGCAGGCCCAGTACCGCCAGATCGTCGCGCAGCGCCGCCAGCGGCTTTTCCATCAGGAAGCCGGCCAGGTAATAGGAGCCATAGGGGTTGATCGGCGGCGTGCCGGTGCTGACGAACAAGGCATCGAATTCCGCGTGCACTGCCTCGGCACTGCTTTCCCGCGCTGAGGCGACGAGTGCATTCCATGCACGATCCAGGGGATTGTCGGCACGGAGCGAGGCCAGCGGTCCAGCGCTGCGCAATGCCGATAGCAGCTCGGCATCCGGTGCCCGCAGCAGAAGGCTCGCCGAGAGGGCGTAGCAGTCCGCGCGCGCCTGTTCTTCCGGGGGCAGCGGGAAAGAAATGCTGCGGTGGGACATGTCCTGTGCCTGCATGATCCACAAACCTCGCGCGATAGAGTCGTCGCTGGCCTGCAACGAGCTGCTAAATCATTGGAGTGCGCAGAATAAAGACGTTCCTTGCACTACGCCTATTTCTTGCCACAGATGCCGGGAGTTTGTCGCATATCAAAATCCGTTCGGCAACGCTTCAGCGCACCCGCGGCAAGTCCTTCACCGTCATACCGGAGCCGCTCGTCATCATGTCCACCACGCGGCAATCGCCGCACATCTGCAAGCGTTCTGGATGGGCGGCGAATGCGCCGTGCCCTGACAGCCGCGCCAGCATGGCTTCGATCATCTTCACCGTACCCATGGGCTTGTGGCAGCGGATGCAGAGGAAAGGTTCGGTTTCGTTCAACACCACTGGCTGGCGCGCGCCTTCGCCCAAGGCTAGCCGCGGCACCAGGCTGATCGCCTGTTCCGGGCAGGTGGCGGCGCATAGCCCGCATTGCACGCAATTCCTCTCGATGAAGCGCAGTTGCGGCATGCCCTGGCCATCGATCAGCGCCGTTTCGGGGCAGGCGCCGATGCAGGACATGCACATGGTGCAGGCATCACGATTGATATTCAGCGTGCCGTAGGGCGCGCCAGCTGGCAGGGGAAGCTCTTCGCGGGCGACCGGGGCGCACTTGAGCAAATGGGCAAAGACCAGGTCGAGCGTATTGCGCTTGCCGGCCATCACATGGAAAGTCGCTGCCTGGGCGGGCGGCTGCGCCGGCCGGACACGCCGCAGTTCGCTGTCGAGTTCGGCGGCATCCGCAGCGCGCAAGAGCGCGACATGGCAGCCGGCATAGCCGAGTTCCGACAGGATGGTCTGCGCGATCGCGACTTGCTGTTCCAGGGACTCGAGGTATTGCGGCGCCTCTTCGCCGGTCGCCAGGATGAAGACGTTGGCCGCGCCATAAGCGATCGCCGCCAGCCAGACGTCGATGCCGCAGGAAGCGATATGGTGCAGCCCCAGCGGCATCACGCGTGCCGGCAAGCCGCGTAGCGCGCCGGCCGCTGCCAGGCGCCCGGCCTGGTCGATCAGCGCCGCGCCGTGTTTTTCGTCATGGAGCAGCAGGGCGGGATTTTTTCCGCCTGCCTTGGCATAGGTGCCCAGCATGGTCCGGATCCGGGTGCCGATATCGGCTGCCGATGGATAGGCATAGCTGATGGCGCCCGACGGGCACACCGTGGTGCAGGCGCCGCAACCGGCGCACAGAGAAGGCTCGACCCGGATATGGTTGCCGTCGCTGGCGATCGCTTCGGCGGAGCAGATGTCGATGCAGGCGGTGCAACCGGTCTTGCGGTTGCGACCGTGAGCGCAGATTTTTTCCTTGTACTGGAAGTACTTCGGCTTGCCGAAGCGCCCCACCATGCGCGCCAGTTCGAGCGCCAGTTCGGTCTGCCTGGTTTCCGAGGCGCCTGGCGCGAAGTACCCGTGAGGCAATTGATGCCGGCTCAGCACGGCCTGGTCGGACAGATCGAATATCAAGTCGAATTCGCCGCTGCGCTCGGTTTCCTTGCGCGAAAAATCGATGGCCCGGATGCCGCAGACTGCCACGCATTCCCGATGCGCGCGGCAAAGCTCGGAATCGATCTGGTACCCGAGATCGATGGCGCCCTCCGGGCAGGCGCTGAGGCAGGCATTGCAGCGGGTGCACAATTCCAGGTCGATGGGGTTCGCCTGCTCCCAGTGCGCCTCGAAGGCGCCGAGCCAGCCCTGCACACGCACGTGCGCCCCGGAAAACACGGGATAGGTGCGTTCCATGAGCGGCTCTTCGCCATGGCCGGAAGTCACCAGGACGCTGGGCCGCAGTTCGCCATCCAGCGCATGCAGGCGCTTGGCCCAGGGCAGGGCGCGCGCCGCCGGACCGATGATCAGAACGCGCCCGGCCGAGACGTACTCCACTTCCGGCACCGGTTCCGGGTCGGGCAGGGCGGCTGCGGCCAGCAGCGCCGCCATTTTCGGCACGGCCTGCTGCGCCTCGGCACCCCAGCCGCCGGTTTCCCGTATGTTGACGAAACGCAGCGGCACCTCTGTGCCTTTCTGCTCGGCCAGCTCGGCGAACAAGCTCCGTTCCTGGGTGCAGGCCACGACCGTTGGCTGTCCCTCTTCGAGCGCCTCAAGATAAGTACCCACCTCGCGCCGGCACAACTGGGTCGACACGGCGAGCGGCCCTGTGCCG
>JAEWBA010000415.1 GCA_023391395.1 Pseudomonadota bacterium | reverse complement strand
TGCCTCGCGCGCCGACTTGGAGGCGCACTTCGAATCCGTTCGATTCAAGGCTTTTGATCAGGTGTTCGGGACTCAGCCGCAGTTTTCTGTAGTGGCTCACACGGGCTTTCCAGGCGCCAGGCGCGTGCTCGTGAAGAATGTCGTGTACGAGGACAGCATCCTCCTCGTACTCCAGGAAGCAGGTGAGAATCCGGGTCTTGTCGCTGCGTACCGGGATGAAGCGCCGGTCGCCGGCGAGAGGAACGGAGTAGTCTCGAAACGAGATCACGAACATGCCGCCTGGCATGAGCGCGGCGGCAATTCTTTCAATGAGAATCCGGACGGCGGCCGGATCGGACAAATGGGTGATCGTGTCGCCCATGCAGAGGACTGCAGACGGCACTTCTGCAATATGGTTTGGAAACGAAAGCAAGTCATCGTTGATCACGGCAACAGGCAGATCGCCTCGGAGGTCGTCGAGAATGCGGCATAGCCCGGCCGAAGAATCGATGGCCGTCACCCGCGCTCCTCGGCGCGCAAGCGGAATGGAATGCATTCCGAAGCCGGCGCCGAGATCGAGCACAAAGCTTCCATGCCCAATGGGCAAGCCCAGCTCTGCCACCTCGGCGGCTCCAGCCTGGAACGCCACATCCGGGCCTCCTGACATCCACACATAAAGCGGACCGAGATGAGATTGGTAATGCTCTTTTACGGTAGCCATGCAACCTCTCCAATCGCGTCATCCCACCGAAACGTTTTCATGGGAAGAACAATGCCAGTGTCATTCTTTGCGTAGCAGTGTTCAATGACCGTGCGTCCGGATTTCTTGCGCAAAGCGCCGGATGAAAGGGATAGCCGGAAAACGCTGCCGCAGCCTGCTGTGGGCTTTGATAAGTGCGGGTAGTTTCCCCTGCGGGAAGAAATTATCGCGAATGCCGCTTTTTGCTTTTCTGAAATGCGGGGAGCGAGCGGCTGCGGGCAACCAGCAAGTCAGTAACCGAGCTGGCGCGCCGCGAGGTCCTTCATGACTTCCTCGGCGCCGCCGCCGATCATGTTCACTTTCACCTCGCGGTAGATGCGTTCGACACGCGTGCCGCGCATGTATCCCATCCCGCCCAGGGTCTGCACCGCCGCGTCGGCGCAGAATTGCATGGTGCGGGTGGCGCAGTTCTTCAGCATGCAGATTTGCGCCACCAGGTCTCCGCCGCTCTGCGATGGATCGCCCATGCGCCAGGCAGTATCTTCCAGCAGCGCCCGCGTCATGCCGATCTGCATCTGCATTTCCACCAGTTTGTGCCGTACCGTCTGAAGGTCGATCAGGCGCTGGCCGAACGCGGTCCGCTCGCGCGCCCAAGCAAGGGCATCCTCGTAGCAGACCCTGGCGAAACCATAGGCGCCGGCCGCGAGGTTGAAACGCTCCATGTTGAAATTGCGCATGATGGTCTGGAATCCCCTGCCCTCCTCGCCGATCAGGTTTTCCACGGGCACCCGGCAGTCTTCGAAACGCAGGTGCGCCGTATCGGAGGCCCACCATCCCATCTTCTTCAGCGGCGTCCGGGTGAAGCCCGGCATGCCGCTCTCGACCAGCAGCAGCGAGATGCCGGCGGCTCCCTTCGATTCGGGGTCGGTGCGCACCGCCACCGTGACACAGTCGGCGCGCATGCCGGAAGTGATGAAGATCTTCTCGCCATTCACCACGTAGTGAGCCCCTTCTCGCCGCGCCCGGGTCTTCAGCGCGGCTACGTCCGAGCCGCCGGACGGCTCGGTGATCGCCAGTGCCGAAATCTTTTCCCCGGACAGGATGGATGGCAGCACCCGCGCCTTCAGCTCCTTGCTGCCGGCGTGCATGATGGGCGGCGCGCCGATCGAGTGCGACAGCAGCGAAGCCAGCACGCCACCGCTGCCGGCCCGGGTCATTTCTTCCGAGACGATCAGATGGAAAAACATGTCCGCGTCCGGCGTACCGCCGTACTCCGCCGGAAAGCCCAAGCCGAGCAGGCCGATGCCGGCAGCCTTGCGGTACAGCTCCAGCGGAAAGGTTTCTTCCTCGTCCCACTGGTTCGCATAGGGCGAGATTTCCTGCTCGACGAAACGGCGCAGCATGCGGCGGAAATCCTCGTGCGCCGGGGAATAGTAGGCGGGGTTGGGCTTCAGCATCGGCGGCTTCCTTTCCGAAGCAAGGTCATGCATCCGGCGCGGCGGCGACTTCGGCCAGAATGCCGCCCGGCGCGACCTGCTCTCCCACCTTCACATGCAGCGCGCGCAGGATGCCGGCGCAGGGCGCGGCCAAGGCGTGCTCCATCTTCATCGCCTCCAGCACGATCAGGGGCTGGCCGGCATCGACGTTCTCGCCCAGCGCCGCATGCAGCAGCGCGACGCGCGCATTCATCGGCGCACGGATAATCCCGTCCGCAGCCCCGGCGGTATGCGGTCGCACTGGCAGGAAGGCGAGATCGCGCAGCACATGGTTGCGCCCGGCATGGCGGAAATGAATGCGCTCGCCTTCGGCGGCGTAGGTGACGGTGTAGGGAGCGCCATCCAGCTGCAGGCGCAGCTCGCTGTCGCCGCAGGCTGCGATGTCGATTCGGGCAGCGTTCCCGTCCTGCGCCAACTGCCATTTCCCGGCCCCTTCCGGTCTGGCGGCAAGGCGGCAAGGCGCGCCGTCAAGCTCCAGTTCCAGCTCGTGTTCGAGCGCGCCGCTGCTGGTCCAGCCTTGCAACTCCGCCGGATAGCGCGCGTGCTTCTGCGTGCGCAGCGCCAGGAGCAAGGCGCCGGCCACCACCGTCGCCGGCCAGTTCGGCACGCCTTCCTGGCTACCCTTGCAGAAGGCATCGATGAAGCCGGTATTCGCCTGGCCGGCGGCAAATTCGGGATGATTCAGCACCCCGACGAGAAAATCCTGGTTGGTCGGCACGCCGAGCAGCAGGCATTCGCCAAGCTGCCGCGCCAGCATGCGCCGTGCCTGTTCCCGGGTATCGGCATGCGCGATCAGCTTGGCGACCATGGAATCGTAGAAAGGCGGCAGGAGCTGGCCGTCCTCCAGCGCATGGTCGACACGGATCTGCGCCGGCGGCCGCCACAGGGCGATCTTTCCGGCCTGGGGCAGGAAGTCCTGCGCCGGGTCTTCGGCGCACAGGCGGACCTCGATGGCGTGGCCTCCCTGCGCCAGCCGGGCATCGATCTGTGGCTGCGTCATGGGCAGGCGCTCGCCGGCGGCTACCCGCAACTGCCATTCCACCAGATCGATTCCCGTGACGGCTTCGGTGACCGGATGCTCCACCTGCAGGCGGGTATTCATTTCCATGAACCAGAACGCGCCATCGGCATCCAGCAGGAATTCCACAGTGCCCGCCCCTACGTAACCGCAGGCGCGGGCGGCACTGACCGCCGCAGCGCCGAGCCGGGCACGCAGCGCGGGATCGACCGCCGGCGACGGCGTTTCCTCGATCAGTTTCTGGTGGCGGCGCTGCACCGAACAATCGCGCTCTCCCAGGTGCACGACGTTGCCGTGGGCGTCGGCGAACACCTGCACTTCCACATGGCGGGCGCCGAAAAGCGCCCGTTCGAGAATCAGCTCGCTGCTGGCGAAGGCATGCAGCGCTTCGGAGCGGGCGCGTTCGAGGGCCGACTCCAGTTCGTGCTCTTCCAGCACCAGCCGCATGCCGCGTCCGCCGCCGCCGGCTGCCGCCTTGATCATGAGCGGCAGGCCGATCCTGGCGGCCTCGGCGCGCAGGGCCGCGTCGTCTTGTGCAAGGCCCTGGTAGCCGGGAAGCAGCGGCACCTCCCGGTTCGCCAGCAGCCGTTTGGCCGCCGCCTTGTTGCCCATGGCGCGCATCGCGGCGGGCGGCGGGCCGATCCATGTCAATCCCCGGTCGAGCACGGCCTGGGCGAAGTCCGCATCCTCCGCCAGGAAGCCGTAGCCCGGATGAACGGCATCCGCCTGCAGCGCGAGCGCGGCAACCAGGATCGCCTCGGCATGCAGATAGGATTCCCGCACCGGCGGCGGACCGATGCGGCACGCGCCATCCGCCATGCGCACATGCACAGCGCCGGCATCCGCATCCGAATACACGGCCAGCGCGCGAAAACCCATGCGCTGCATGGTCTGCATCAGTCTTGCCGCGATTTCACCGCGGTTGGCAACGAGTATGCTTTGCATCCGCTTCGCCTTATTCCGTTCGTCGTGCCGGCTGGCAGTCCGGGCTCATTGCGGCCTCTCCACCCAGGGCGCCGGACGCTTTTCGCGGAAGGCCCGCACGCCCGCTTCCGCTTCGCCCTCGCGCAAGGCGCGGGAAAAATGCACGGCGGCCGCGTCCAGCGTGGCGTCCAGGGACGCGGTCTGGCGCAGCGCCAGGATCGCCTTGGTCGCGGCCAGCGCTCCGGGCGCACCGCGCAGCACTGCTGCCGCCGTCTCGCGCCACAGCGCTTCCAGGGCGGCGGCTCCCTCCGTCACCTCGTGCACCAAGCCCAACGTCTTCGCCTCGCGGGCGCCGATGCGGGCCGCCGTGAGCGCCAGCCGGCGCGCGCATGCATCGCCGAGGCGCGCCGCGACGAACGGCGCGATCTGCGCGGGCGGCAGGCCCAGCGCGACTTCCGGCATCGCAAACTGCGCACCGGCTTCGGCCAGGACGATGTCGCTGACCGCAGCCAGCCCCACGCCGCCGCCCATCGCAGCGCCTTCGACCACGGCGATGACGACTTGGGGCAGCGCCTGCCATTGCTGCAGCATGCGTCCGAAATCCCGGTTTGCGGAAACGATCGGGTCTTCATCGCCGGGGCTTGGCCGGCTTTGCATCATCTTGCGGAAATCGTCGAAATTCCCGCCGGCGCAGAAATTGCCGCCGGCGCCGCGCAGCACGATGCAGCGCGCAGCCGGATTTTCCGCCGCCTGTTCGGCCACCTGCCGCAGCTCGCGCACCATCTCTGCCGACAAGGCGTTGCGCGTGGCGGGTTGGTTGAGCGTGACATGCAGCACGCTGCCGGCAGCGCGCACTTCCAGCGTCGGATCACTCATTTCCGCTTGTCCGGATGGATGTGCATGGCCTTGGCGATGATGCCGAGCATCACTTCGTCGGCGCCTGCGCCGATCGATGCCAGCCGCCCGTCGCGGTACATGCGCGACACCAGGTTTTCCCAGGTGAAGCCCATTCCGCCCCAGAACTGCAGGCAGGAATCGGGCACGATGCGCATCAACCGCCCGGCCTTGAGCTTGGCCATCGAAGCGAGCTCGGTCACGTTCTCTCCGCGCACGTAGAGATCGCAGGCGCGGTAGGTCAGCGCGCGCAGCGATTCCACTTCGGTCTTGAGCTCAGCCAGCCGGAAATGGACCCACTGGTTATCCAGCAGGGCGCTGCCGAAAAGCTTGCGTTCGCGCGCCCATTCCACAGTCCAGTCGATACAGTTGGTCAGGGCCTGGATCGAATTCGCCGCTGCCCACAGCCGCTCCTCCTGGAACTGCATCATCTGGTAGGTGAAACCCATGCCCTCCTGCCCGATCGCATGGCGCTGCGGCACCCGCACCTCGTCGAAGTAGATCAGGCCGGTGTCGGAGGAATTCATGCCGATCTTGCGGATCTTCTTCGCCACGCTGACGCCCTTGGTCTTCATCGGCACCATGATCAGCGTCTTGTTCTTGTGCGCCGGACCGTCCGAGGTGTTCGCCAGCACGCACATCCAGTCGGCCTGCAGGCTGTTGGTGATCCACATCTTGCTGCCGTTGATGACGTAATCGCCGCCGTCCTTGCGGGCAGTGGTCTTGATCGCCGCCACGTCCGAGCCGCCCGAGGCTTCGGAAACGCCTACGCTGGCGACCATGTCGCCGGCAATCGCAGGGGCTAGAAACTCACGGCGCAGCTCGTCCGAGCCGAAGCGGGCCAGCGCCGGGGTGGCCATGTCGGTCTGCACGCCGATCGCCATCGGAATCGCGCCGCAATGGATATGGCCGAGCGTTTCAGCCATGAGAACCGAATAGGAATAGTCCAGTTCCAGGCCGCCGTATGCCGCAGGCTTGGTCACCCCGAGGAAACCGAGGTCACCCATTTTCTTGAACACCTCGTGCGCCGGGAAAATTTCGGCCTCCTCCCATTCGTCGACATGCGGGTTGATTTCCTCGTCGATGAAGCGTTTCAGGTTGCGCTGCAGTTCCTGATGTTCGTGTGTCAGTTGCATGTCGTCTCCTCTTCGTTCCCCTGATCAAAGTAGGGCGCGCTCCGCGCATCGATAGCGTCGCAAGAGCATCGGTGCGCGGGGCCCACCCTACGCTGTTCCATTGGCTATGGTCTTGCCACTCCATACTGCACCGGCCGCAATTCCCGCCGTCCGGCCTCGGCGCAGACCGACAAGGCAAAGGCCAGCAGCTTGCGCGTGTCGCGCGGATCGATCACGCCGTCGTCCAGCATCCGCGCGGAGGTATGGAAAGCGCCGGTCTGCCGGTCGAAAGTCGTTATGATTTTCTGCCGCAGCGCATCGAGCGCGGCGGTGTCAACCGCCTGTCCCTTGCGCCTTGCGCCTGCCTCCATCACCGCCGCCATGGTGTCGGCGGCCTGCTCCGCGCCCATGACTGCGGTGCGCGCATTGGGCCAGCTGAAGCAGAAATCGGGCTGATAGCCGCGGCCGCACATGCCGTAGTTGCCGGCTCCGAAGCTGGCGCCGCACATCAGCGTGATTCTCGGCACGCCGACGTTGGCGACCGCCTGGATCATCTTCGATCCGTGCTTGATCATCCCCGCCTGCTCGGACTCCCTGCCGACGATGAAGCCGGTGGTGTTTTGCAGGAATAACAGAGGGGTGCCCGACTGGCCGCAGGCCTGGATGAAATGCGTCGCCTTGTTGGCGCCGGCCGGATCGAGCGGGCCGTTATTGGTGACGATGCCGATGCGGTGGCCGCACAACGCCGCATGGCCGGTCACCGTCGCCGGGCCGTAGCCGGCCTTGAACTCGAGAAAATCCGATCCGTCAACGATGCGGGCGACGACTTCGCGCATGTCCACCGGCTTCCTGCCGTCGGCCGGCATGATGCCCAGCAGTTCCTCGGCGTCGTAAAGCGGCGCGGCATAGCCGTCCTCGCGGCCCGGCTGGTCGCGGTTCCATCCGAGCGCGGCGACGATGTCGCGCGCGATGCGCAGCGCGTCGGCATCGTTCTGGGCGAGGTATTCGGCCAGGCCGGAAGTGGCCGCATGCATGTCGGCACCGCCCAGTTCCTCTTCCGTGGCGATCTCGCCGGTCGCTGCCTTCAGCAGCGGCGGACCCGCCAGGAAGGCGCGCGCCCGTTCGCGCACCATCACCACGTAATCCGACAGGCCAGGCATGTAGGCGCCGCCGGCGGTGGAAGAGCCGTGCACCACGGTGATCACCGGGATGCCGGCGGCCGACAGCCGAGCCAAGTTACAGAACACGGAACCGCCGTGGATGAAATGCTCAACCCGGTATTCCAGCAGGTTCGCGCCGGCGCTTTCAACGAGATGGATGAAAGGCAGCTTTTTCGCGAGCGCGATCGATTGGGCGCGCAGCATCTTGTCTAGGCCGCCCATCTGCATGGCGCCGGCATTGATCCCTGCGTCGGAGACGACCACCATCGCGCGCACGCCCTCGACATAGCCGATGCCGGTGATGACGCCGCCGCCTGGGATGCTCTTGTCCGGATCGGGCGTGTCCATGAGATAGCCGGCCAGCGTGGACAGCTCGACAAAGGGCGCGCCGGGATCGAGCAAGCGTGACAGGCGGGCGCGCGGCAGCATCTGTCCGCGCCTGTCGAACAGCGACTTCGAGGCGGCAGAGGCCGTCCGGGTGCGCTCTTCCAGGGCGCGCAGTTGCGCCACCTGCTCCAGCAGCGCCGCGCGGTTGCGCTGAAAGGATTCGCTGCCGGTGGCGATCCTGGATTCGATGACGGGCATGTCGCTTCAGTCCTGGCCCGACTGCAGCACCTTCGGAACGCGCGCCAGCGGAAAACCGTCGTAGGGCCGCACCGCAGTACGCTCGCCCGATGCGCCCTGCTCCTGCGGGAAAGCCCAGCCGGCGCGCATCTGCGGCCGGCCGCCGTCGACGCGCATTACGCTGCCGGTGATGAAGGCGGCCGCCTCTGACAGCAGGAAGACGATCGCCGCCGAGATTTCCGCCTCGGTCCCCATCCGCTTCAGCGGAACGCCCTTGGCAGCGGCGCGCAGCACCGGTCCCATTTCCGGCGGATATGCATCCATGCCGCTGGAGGCGATGTAGCCCGGCGCCACCGCGTTGACCCGGACGCCGTACGGCGCCCATTCCAGGGCGGCGGTCTCGGTGAAGCTCACCATGCCCGCGCGCGCGGCGCCGGAATGGCCCATGGCCGGCATGCTGCCCCACATGTCGGCGACGATGTTGACGATGGCGCCGCCGTGATCCTGCATCCAGCGCCGCAGGCATTCGCGCGCCATGAGAAAGCCGCCGGTCAGGTTGGTCCTTACCACCGCTTCCCATCCATTGAGGGAAATGTCTTTCAAGGCGGCGGGAAACTGGCCGCCGGCATTGTTGACGAGTGCATCGATGCGGCCGTGTACATCCAGCACCGATTGCACCGCCGCGGCCACCGCAGGCTCATCCCGTATGTCGCAAGGATGGCAGCTCGCACTGCCGCCGGCCTCAATGATCTCGGTCCGAACGGTGTTGAGCTTTTCCAGCTTGCGCCCGACCAGGGCGACATGCGCGCCCAGCGCCGCAAGCTCATGCGCGGTGCAGCGCCCAATGCCGGAACCGCCGCCGGTGACGACGGCAACCTGCCCCCGGAACAGGTCCGGGCGAAAAACGGTGCGATAAGTCATCTCCACCTTTCTTGTAGGGGCGCGCCATGCGCGAATGCACGGAAATCGGGCGGCCGCAGCCCGGTGCCGAATCATTCTACTAACCAAGCAGTTGCTTTGTAAAGTGCGCGGGACTATGATGGATTTTCCACACAGGCAAGGAGTCGAGGCATGAGCGAAGCATTCGTATACGACGCGGTGCGGACGCCGCGCGGCAAGGGGAAAAAGGACGGCCGCCTGCATGCGGTCAAGCCGGTCACGCTGCTGACCGGGCTGATGGGCGACATGCAGGAACGTCTGCACCTGGATACCGCGCAGATCGAGGACGTCGTCCTGGGCTGCGTCACGCCGGTCGGCGATCAGGGCGCCTGCATCGCCAAGACCGCGGCATTGGCGGCGGGCTGGGACTGGCAGGTGGCGGGCGTGCAGATCAACCGCTTCTGCGCCTCGGGACTGGAAGCGGTCAACCTCGCCGCGCAAAAAGTGCGCTCCGGCTGGGAAGACCTGATCGTGGCCGGCGGCGTCGAATCCATGTCGCGTGTGCCCATGGGTTCCGACGGCGGCGCCTGGGCCGCCGATCCTGAGACGAGCTTTGCCACCGACTTCCTGCCGCAAGGCATAGCCGCCGACCTGATCGCCACGCTGGAAGGCTTCAGCCGCGAGGACGTCGACGCTTTCGCGCTGCGCTCGCAGCAGAAGGCGGCCGCGGCCCGTGCCGGCGGGCGCCTCCGCTCGCTGCGCCCCGTCATTGACCGCAACGGCGTGACCGTGCTCGCGCAGGATGAATTCATCAAGCCGCAGTCGACCATGGAAACCCTGGGCGCGCTGAAGCCCTCCTTCGAGATGCCGGGAAAGATGGGATTCGATAGCGTCGCGCTGCGCAAGTATCCGCAGGTGGAACGCATCCGCCATGTCCACACCGCCGGCAACTCTTCCGGAATCGTGGATGGCGCGGCGCTGGCCCTGATCGGCAGCGAGGATGCCGGCCGGCGGCTCGGGCTGCAGCCGCGCGCACGCGTCCTTGCGACCGCGCTGACGGGAACCGATCCGACCATCATGCTGACCGGCCCCGCCCCTGCCACGCGCAAGGCGCTTGCCAAGGCCGGGCTGAGTGTCGAGGACATCGACCTGTTCGAGGTCAACGAAGCCTTCGCCGCCGTGGTCATGAAGTTCATGAAGGAGATGCGCGTGCCGGAGGAAAAGATCAATGTCAACGGCGGCGCCATCGCGCTCGGCCATCCGCTGGGCGCGACCGGCTGCATGTTGCTCGGCAACCTGATCGACGAGCTCGAGGCGCGCCGTCTGCGGCGCGGCTTGGTGACGCTGTGCGTCGGTGGCGGCATGGGCATCGCCACCATCATCGAACGACTCTGATAACGGACCAGGCGGACAAGCACATGATCAATTACCAGCGGGATGCCCAGGGCATCGTCACCCTCACCATCGACATGCCGGGACAGGCGGTCAACACCATGAATGCCGCCTTCCAGCAAGCCTTCGGCGACGCCGTGCGGCGACTGGAAAGCGAGCGAGACGAGATCAGGGGCGTGATCGTCGCCTCGGGCAAGGACACTTTCTTCGCCGGCGGCGACTTGAAGGAGCTGATCGCCATCGATGCCGGCCAGGCCGAGGCATGCTTTGCCATGGTCGAGGCCAACAAGTCAGTCTTGCGCCGGCTGGAAAAACTGGGCAAGCCGGTGACGGCAGCCATCAACGGCTCGGCTCTGGGCGGCGGCCTGGAGATTGCGCTGGCCTGTCATTACCGCGTCTGCCTCGACCGGCCCGGCATCCAGCTCGGCTTTCCCGAAGTGACGCTGGGCCTGCTGCCCGGCGCCGGCGGCGTGGTGCGCACGGTGCGCCTGCTCGGGCTGGAAGCGGCCATGCCTTATCTGGTCGAAGGCAGGCGCTTCGCGCCGCAGGAAGGCGTCGCCAAGGGCTTCATCCATGCGCTGGCGAAGGACGGGGGCGATCTCATGGCTCAGGCGGCTTCCTGGATTCTCTCCTGCACTGATGCGAAGCAGCCCTGGGACGGCGACGGCTACAGACTGCCCGGCGGCGCCCCGAACACGCCGAAGCTGCTGGCGATGCAGCAGGTTGCGCCGGCGATGGTGCGCGAAAAGACCCGCGGCAACTACCCCGCTCCGGAAGCCATCCTCTGCGC
Organism: Pseudomonadota bacterium; assembly: GCA_023391395.1. Classification (GTDB taxonomy): domain Bacteria; phylum Pseudomonadota; class Gammaproteobacteria; order Burkholderiales; family Burkholderiaceae_D; genus Noviherbaspirillum. The sequence goes on along the minus strand of JAEWBA010000415.1, from coordinate 824 downwards.
CATGGTCGAAGGCGCGCAAGTCGACTTCGACAATGCCCTGACCATCGAGAGCCGCTATTTCACGCAGCTCGCCACCGGCCAGGTGGCCAAGAACATGATCGGCACCTTCTTCTTCCAGATGCAGGAAGTCAGCGCCGGCAAGAGCCGTCCGCGCGACTATCCGGCCTGGAAGGCAGGCAAGGTCGGCATCCTCGGCGCGGGCATGATGGGCGCCGGCATCGCCTGGGCCAATGCCTCGCGGGGCGTGTCCTGCGTGCTCAAGGACGTGAGCCGGGAACGCGCGGAAAGCGGCAAGGCCTACAGCGCGAAACTGCTGGATAAGCGCGTGCGGCAGGGACGCATGACGGCCGAGAAGGCGGCCGCCACCCTGGAGCGGATCACGCCCACGGACAGGAGCGAGGATCTGGCAGGCTGCGACCTGATCATCGAGGCGGTATACGAGAAGCGCGAACTCAAGGCCGAGGTAACGCGGGAAGCGGAACGCTTTCTCGCGCCAGGCGGGGTGATGGCATCCAACACCTCCACCCTGCCGATCACCGGACTGGCCGCCGGCGTGAGGCGCCAGGAGGACTTCATCGGGATCCACTTCTTCTCCCCCGTGGACAAGATGCCGCTCGTGGAGATCATCAAGGGCGAGAAAACCTCCGACGAGGCGCTGGCTCGGGTGTTCGACTACACCCTGGCGATCAAGAAGACCCCGATCGTGGTCAACGACAGCCGCGGCTTCTTCACCTCCCGGGTGATCCGGACCTTCGTCAACGAGGCCATGGCGCTGCTGGGCGAGGGCATCGCTCCCACCAGCATCGAGCAGGCAGGCGGTCAGG
>JAEWBA010000407.1 GCA_023391395.1 Pseudomonadota bacterium | reverse complement strand
TCTGGGCCTATCAGTTGGCGGTGGTGGTGGACGATGCTGACCAAGAAGTCACGCATATCGTGCGCGGCGCCGACCTGCTCAACTCCACGCCGCGCCAGATCTACCTGCAAGGATTGCTGGCTTATCCGACGCCGCGCTATCTGCACGTACCGGTGATGGTCAACGAGGCCGGCGAAAAGCTGTCCAAGCAGACCGGGGCGCAAGCCCTGGACCTCGGCCACCCTCTGGCCGAGCTGCAGGCAGCGGCACACTTCCTGGGTCTGATGACTGATGCCGCCACGAGCTTGGATGCCTTCTGGAGCCAAGCAATCGCGGCCTGGGCCCGCCGCTTTCCTCTCTAACCAGCCGCAAGGCTGCGCGTCATTGTCCGCAGTGCAACCACGCGCCCGCCCGGAAGGGATGCGGCGCAGGCTTGAAACCGAGAGGCAGGAATGCAGCATGGAAAATCCATGCCGCACTTATGCAGGAGGTGCGTAGAGAAAAAGAAAGGCGTGGGCAACGCCGATGAGACCTGCGGCCAGTGCAGGAGGCGGCAAACGCCGCCACGATTGCCTGCCTCAGTTCTTCGACAGGCCGCCGAGCAAGGCCGCCACCTTGGCCTTCTGTGGCTTGGCCGAACCGCCATTGCCGGGCTCGTTCTTGTCGCCTGCGTCAGGCGAGGGGGAAGACTCCGGCTCATACGGCTTGAGGAACCAGGGATCCACCTTTTCCTTGCGCGGACTATAGGCACTGCTGCGGCCGTACTGCGCGCCGCGCGATGTTCCCGTCTCACTCTCCTCGCGGCGTGGGCGGCGCTCGCGCTGCGGCATGAAGCCGTTCAGCTCGAGGCGTTGAATCTTTTGCTTGATGAGCTTTTCGATGTCCGCCAGCGAACGCGCATCCTTGTCGGTGTACAGGGAAATCGCATCGCCCGATGCACCGGCACGGCCGGTCCGGCCGATGCGGTGCACGTAGTCTTCGGCGTTGTAAGGCAGGTCGAAATTGATGACGCAAGGCAGCTCGGCAATATCCAGGCCGCGGGCAGCCACGTCGGTTGCCACCAGCACTTCGATGCCGCCCTGCTTGAAGGCTTCCAGCGCCGCCATGCGTTCGGCCTGGGTCTTGTCGCCGTGAATCGCCGAAGCGTTGATGCCTTCCTTCTCCAGGTGGCGCGCCAGGCGCGAGGCTCCGATCTTGGTGTTGGAAAACACGATCACCTGCTTCAACTGGCGCTCGCGCACGAGGTGCGCAACCGCATCGCGCTTGGCTTCTTCTTCGACCTTATAAAGCACCTGCGTGACCAAATCCGCCGTGGCATTGCTGCGTGCCACCTCGATGGTTTCCGGGTTCTTCAGGAAGCTGTTGGCCAGCTTCTTGATCTCCGGCGAAAAGGTCGCCGAGAACATCAGGTTCTGCCGTTCCTTGGGCAGCAGGTTGATGATGCGCTGCAGGTCCGGCAGGAAACCCATGTCCAGCATGCGGTCGGCCTCGTCCATGACCAGGATCTGGGTCTGGGACAGGTTCAGCGTCTTTTGCTGCACATGGTCCAGCAGGCGTCCTGGCGTGGCGATGACGATCTCGACCCCGGCACGCAGAGCCGCGGTCTGCGGCGCCATATCGACACCGCCGAAAATCACGGTGGAGCGCAAGGAGGTGTAACGCGAATACGCCTTGACGTTATCGGCCACCTGATCGGCCAGTTCGCGCGTGGGCGTCAGAATCAGCGCGCGCACCGGATGGCGCGCCGGCGAGGCACTGGTATTGGCTTGCGGCAGCAGCAACTGGATGATGGGCAGCGAAAATCCCGCGGTCTTGCCGGTCCCAGTCTGGGCGGCGCCCATGACGTCACGGCCTTGCAGCACGACGGGAATGGCTGCCGCCTGGATCGGCGTCGGGTGAACATAGCCTTGGTCGGCCAGTGCGCGCAGGATATCCGGCGACAAGCCGAAATCTTGGAAACGGACGGCGGGCGCCGTGTCTTGCGCAGGGGCTAACTGGATATCGGACATGGTCTTTGCATCGTCGGCCGCGCTTAGATGCGGCACTACTTGGGTTACCTCCGAATGAGGTGCTAGGTACCGATCGGAGTGAGCGCTTTGAAGGCTCGTTCCGCATGCATGCGAGCAATGCGGCGCTGTGGGCAAACCGGGATTATACCCCTGCAAGCCAAGCAGGTCGCCGCCCTCGCCATCCCTGCCCTCCTCGGGCTTGGGGAATTGTGCACTCAGACATGCCTGACGCGGAAAAATTGCAGGTTTCGGAAAATTGCTTCGTTTTTTCCACCAGCGGGCAAGCAGCAACGTCCTCGTGCCCTTTTAGCACCGCAATTTATTGGCTTCGAGCACGATTTCGAGAAAGCGCCCGACATACTTGCATGAGAAGGCTGCGCGCCCGTGCCGTTTCGACAATGCCAGCAAAACCCGTAGCCGTGATCAGCAATATCTTTCCACTTGACGCTTCGTTGCAAAAATTCATTTTGTGCGCGAGTAGATGCCATTGAGAAACAAAGGCGCCGGGCTCGCCAATGCATGCGGCCTGATACGGAGAGAAGCCAAGCTGCCAATCCTCAGTGAGGGGAATCATGGCGCATTGGATAATGTTATTCGTATGGGGCATCCTTGGCAGCCCTGGGCATGGTGTTCGCCGCAATTTTCCTGGCCATGGGCGACTGCATCTATCTGGGGAAACATTGCGGAAAGGCGGGACTGTAGCGCCCGCGGAACTCCGCCTCGGATTGCGGGGGTTGTCGTATGTGGCGCGGCTCTATTGCTTCCTACTGACGCAGCAGTCGCGCCATCTCTTGCGCGGCATTTTTTAGCAAGGACAGGATCTCGGTCGTCCTCGCTTCCACCATCCGCGAGTTGATCGCCGCAACCGTGATGGCGGCGATAGGCAAGCCGGTTTCGCTAATGACAGGCAGGCCCATTGCGGTGACGCCCGGTACTGCGCGATTACCGATCAATGCATAACCGCTTTGCCGGGCTCGTGTCCAGTGCTCGAGCAGTTGTTCGGTATCCAGATTGCCGTACACACTGAGGCGCGGCGCAATCTCGCTCAGAATCTCTTCCACTTCATTCCTGGAAAGCGCACTCAACAGTGCCAGTCCGCCCGCATTCACTCCCAGCGGCTGGCGGCTGCCGACCGGAACTGCGGGCGTCTGAATCGGGTAGGTTCCCTGTACGCGTGCAATGCAGATGGCATCGTTACCGCTGCGTACGAACAGGAAGGACGTGTCGCCTGTCTGCTCTGCCAGCGCGGTCAACACCGGTTGGCAAATGTCATACAAGTTGAATTGATGAGTGGCGGCGAGCCCGAGCTCGAACACCAGTGAACCGAGACTGTATCGGCGCGACTTGGGGTGCTGCGTCAGCATGCCTTCGGCCGTCAATACCA
>JAEWBA010000379.1 GCA_023391395.1 Pseudomonadota bacterium | reverse complement strand
CATGGCGCCGCCGTCCTTTCTCGCCGCCTATACCTTCTTTTTCAAGCGCGGGGAAACGCTGGACGAGGCGCGCCTCAAGTCGCAGTTGACGCTGGCCGGCTATACGCACGTGAGCCAGGTGATGTCGCCCGGCGAATACTCGGTGCGCGGCGGCCTGATCGACCTGTTTCCCATGGGCTCGGCCCTGCCTTATCGCATAGACCTCTTCGGCGACACCATAGAGACGATACGTACCTTCGACGCCGACACCCAGCGCTCGCTCTACCCGGTGCAGGAAGTGCGCATGCTGCCGGGCCGCGAATTTCCCATGGACGAGGCGGCGCGCACCGCCTTTCGCGGACGCTGGCGCGAGGAATTCGAGGGCGATCCCTCGAAGTCGCCGATCTACAAGGATATCGGCAATGGCATCGCCTCGGCCGGCATCGAGTATTACCTTCCCCTGTTTTTCGAAGAGACAGCGACCCTGTTCCAGTACCTCCCGGAAGACACGATGTTTGCCCTGGTGGGCGATATCGAAGAAGCCATCCGCCGCTTCTGCAGCGATACGCAGTCGCGCTACAAATTTCTGAAATCCGATCCTGAGCGTCCGCTGTTGCCTCCGCAGCGCCTGTTCCTGTCCGACGAGGATTTCTTCACGCTGGCCAAGCCGTATGGCCGCTGGGTTCTCCGCCAGGGAGACGCGCCCTCCGAGATTTCGTCACCGATTCCAGAGGTGGCGGTCAACCGGCGCCTGGACGATCCGCTGGTCAACCTGCGCGCCTGGCTGCTGAAGACCGACAAGCGCGTGCTGATCTGTGCCGAATCGGGCGGCCGCCGCGAAACCCTGCAGCAGTATTTCAACGAATATGACTTGCCGCTGGCGGTCTGCGAGAGCTATGCCGATTTCCTGGCCGCGCCGGACAAGCTGATGCTCGGCGTAGCGCCCCTGCATGCCGGGTTTGCGCTGGATGCCTTCGCCTTCGTCACCGAGACCGAGCTGTATGCCGGCACTGGCCGCCGCGCCGGCCGGCGTCGCCAGGAAGCGGCCAGCGAAGTCGAATTCATGGTGCGCGACCTCTCGGAGCTGAAGATCGGCGACCCGGTGGTGCACATCAATCACGGCATCGGCCGCTACAAGGGTTTGCTCAGCATGGACCTGGGCGTCGGCGAGACCGAGTTCCTGCACCTGGAATATGCCAAGGACACCAAGCTTTACGTGCCGGTGTCGCAACTGCATGTCATCTCCCGCTATTCGGGCGCCTCGCCCGAGGAAGCGCCATTGCACGCGCTGGGCTCCGGCCAGTGGGAAAAGGCCAAGCGCAAGGCGGCGCAGCAGGTGCGCGACACGGCGGCGGAGTTGCTGGACCTGTATGCGCGCCGCGCCGCGCGCCAAGGCCATGCCTTCGAATATTCCGTACGCGACTACGAAGCTTTTGCGGAGAGCTTCGGCTTCGAGGAAACGCCCGACCAGAGGGCCGCCATCAAGGCTGTCATCCATGACATGACCAGCGGAAAGCCGATGGACCGGCTGATCTGCGGCGACGTCGGCTTCGGCAAAACCGAAGTCGCGCTGCGCGCTGCCTTCGTTGCCGTCATGGGCGGCAAGCAGGTGGCGATCCTGGCACCGACCACGCTGCTCGCTGAGCAGCATGCGCAAACCTTCGCCGACCGCTTCGCCGACTGGCCAGTGCGGATCGCGGAACTGTCGCGCTTCCGTACCGGCAAGGAAGTGACGCAAGCGATCAAGGGCCTGGCGGACGGCGGTATCGATATCGTCATCGGTACCCACAAGCTGCTGTCGCCGGAAGTGAAGTTTTCCCGCCTGGGTCTGGTCATCATCGACGAGGAACACCGTTTCGGCGTGCGCCAGAAGGAAGCCTTGAAGGCCCTGCGCGCCGAAGTCGATGTGCTGACGCTGACGGCCACACCGATCCCGCGCACCCTGGGCATGGCGCTGGAAGGTTTGCGCGAATTCTCGGTGATCGCCACCGCGCCGCAGAAGCGCCTGGCGATCAAGACCTTCGTGCGCCGCGAGGATGAATCGGTGATCCGCGAAGCCTGTCTGCGCGAATTGAAGCGCGGCGGCCAGGTCTACTTCCTGCACAATGAAGTTGAAACCATCCAGAACCGCCGCGAGATGCTGGAAAAGCTGCTGCCGGAAGCGCGCATCGGCATCGCCCATGGCCAGATGCATGAGCGCGAGCTGGAAATGGTGATGCGCGACTTCGTCGCCCAGCGCTACAACATCCTCCTGTGCACCACCATCATCGAAACCGGCATCGACGTGCCGACGGCGAACACCATCGTCATGCACCGCGCCGACAAGTTCGGCCTGGCGCAATTGCACCAGTTGCGCGGCCGCGTCGGCCGCTCGCATCACCAGGCGTATGCCTATCTGCTGGTGCACGATGTGCAAGGGCTTACGAAACAGGCGCAGCGCCGCCTCGAGGCCATTCAGCAAATGGAAGAGTTGGGCAGCGGCTTCTACCTGGCCATGCATGACCTCGAGATCCGCGGTGCTGGCGAAGTGCTGGGCGAAAACCAGTCCGGCGAAATGCAGGAAGACGGCTTCCAGCTCTATTCCGACATGTTGAATGAAGCGGTGCGCGCGCTGAAGAACGGCAAGGAACCGGACCTGGCGGCGCCCCTGTCCTCCACCACGGAAATCAACCTGCATGTGCCGGCGCTGCTGCCGAACGACTATTGCGGCGACGTTCAGGAACGGCTCACGCTGTACAAGCGCATGGCCAACTGCGAGACGCAGGATGCGCTCGACGACTTGCAGGAAGAGCTGATCGACCGCTTCGGCAAGATGCCGGACCCGGTCAAGGCGCTGATCGAGACACACCGGCTGCGTATCGCGGCCAAGCCGGCCGGAATTGTTAAAATCGATGCCCATGCCGAATCGGCGGTGCTGCAATTCCAGCCGAATCCGCCGATCGACGCCATGCGCATCATCGACATGATCCAGAAGAACCGACACATCAAGCTGCATGGCCAGGACAAGCTGCGCATCACGACCAGCATGCCCGATCTGGCGGCACGCGTGTCGCAGTTGAAGACCACCATACGCACTCTCACCGCCTAAGCGGCGACATCCGACCATCACGCATCGTTTCCGAATTCAATGAACCTGATCCTGCAAGGCCTCGCTCCCGACACGACCGCCATAGAACGCATCGCCAAACTGGCCGACGCCCGGCGCATCCTTCCCTTGGAGCGGACTACGCCGGCCTGGCG
>JAEWBA010000249.1 GCA_023391395.1 Pseudomonadota bacterium | reverse complement strand
GCAGTACAGTCATCGATGCCGCCGATGCCACCGGGGTGCCCGAAGCCGACGCCAGTATCGCGACGCGGGCCGGCGTCGTGTGCGCCATCATGACGGCGGATTGCCTGCCGGTGCTGTTCTGCGATCGGGCCGGCCGGGTCGTTGCCGCTGCCCATGCCGGCTGGCGTGGACTGGCCGCCGGCGTGCTCGAACTGACGGTCGCTCGCATGCGCGCCGCCGGCGGCGGGGACATCATGGCCTGGATGGGGCCCGCGATCGGCGCGCAGCGTTTCGAAGTCGGCGAGGACGTGTGGGAGGCCTTTGCCGGGCGCGATGCCAGGCTGGCCGCGGCGTTTCAGGCGGTGGAGGGGAAGGCCGGCAAATACCTGGCGGATATCTACAGGCTCGCGCGCGCAGCTCTGGAGCGTGCCGGGGTGACCGAGGTGTCAGGCGGCGGCTGGTGCACGGTAAACGATGCGGAACGCTTTTATTCCTACCGGCGCGACGGCGTGACCGGGCGCATGGCTTCCCTCATCTGGTTGAAGTAGGCAGGGAGCGGCGCCAGCGTCCTCAGGTCTTGGGTTCCTCGAATTTTTCTCTGGCCCGACGTCTGCGCCTGCGTTGCGGCGTGCCCATTAAGTATAGAATGACAACCAATGGCAGGACGCCATATAGCAGGAAGGTCATGATGCCGGCGATGACGGAGTTTTCCGTCAGCGACATCAGGAGTACGACATAAATCCAGCCGAGTGCGACGATGTGGAGCATGAGGTGGGAAGAGAAGCATCCGCAAGACGATCCGTAACGATACGCCAAAACCGAGACTCCAGCATGAATCAGCTCCCGCCCCAATCCGCTTTCTCGCCAGACTGGATGCAGCAGTTCATCGATCCGCAGGCCTGGCAGACATGGCTGCAGCAGCAGCAAATCGACTCGAATCCGCTCGCCGCGACGATAGGCGAATTGGGAGCCAGCGTGGATCCGGCGACGCTGGCCCAGCTGCAGAACGACTACATCCAGCAGATGTCGGCGCTGTGGCAGGATGCGCTGGCGGCGAAAGTGGCGCCCATCGCCGACCGCCGCTTCACCGCGCCGGAATGGCAATCCAATCCCATGCATGCCTTCAATGCCGCGGCCTATCTGCTGAATGCACGTTTCCTGATGGCGATGGCGGATGCCGTGCAAGCCGCGCCACGCGCGAAACAGAAAATCCGCTTTGCCGTGCAACAGCTGGTCGACGCCATGTCGCCGGCCAATTTCCTGGTGACCAATCCGGAGGCTCAGCAAAAGGTGATCGAAACCCAGGGCGAAAGCCTGGCTCGCGGCATCATGCTCATGCTGTCCGACATGCAGAAGGGACGCATCTCGCAATCGGATGAGAAGGCCTTTGAGGTAGGGCGTAATGTGGCGACGACGGAAGGAGCGGTGGTCTTCGAGAACGAGCTGTTCCAGCTCATTCAGTACAAGCCGCTGACCAAGACCGTTTATGAGCGTCCGCTGCTGCTGGTGCCGCCCTGCATCAACAAGTTCTACATCCTTGACCTGCAACCGGAAAACTCCCTGGTGCGCTACGCGATAGAGCAAGGACATACGGTGTTCCTGGTTTCCTGGGTGAATCCCGATCCTTCCCTGGCGCATGCGAGCTGGGACGATTACATAGGCGAAGGCGTCATCAAGGCGATCGAGACGGTGCAGGAAATCTCGGGGCAGGAGCAGATCAATGCGCTGGGCTTCTGCGTCGGCGGAACCTTGATCGCCACGGCGCTGGCGGTACTGTATGGGCGCGGCGACAAGCCGGTCGCCAGCCTGACGCTCCTGACCACGCTGCTGGATTTCTCGGATACCGGGGCGATCGAGGTATACATCGACGAAGCCCAGGTGGCCTTGCGCGAGCAGCTCATTGGCCGCGGCGGCATCATGCCCGGGCGCGACTTCACCTCGGCGTTTTCCAGCCTGCGCCCGAATGACCTGGTCTGGAATTACGTCAAGACGAACTACCTGAAGGGCGAAGAGCCGCCGGCCTTCGACTTGCTGTACTGGAACGCCGACGCGACCAACCTGCCGGGCCCGATGTTTTGCTGGTACCTGCGCAACATGTACCTCGAAGACAGCCTCAAGGTGCCGGGCAAGCTGGAGGTGCTCGGTCAGCCGGTGGATCTTTCCACGATCAATGCGCCCGCCTTCGTCTACGGTTCGCGCGAAGACCATATCGTCCCCTGGGGTGCGGCCTTTGAATCGACGGCTCTGCTCAATCCGAAGCGGCGCAACCGCAATCGTTTCGTGCTCGGCGCCTCCGGCCATATTGCCGGCGTCATCAATCCGCCGGCGAAGAAGAAGCGCAGCTACTGGACCAACGACAAGGCGGCCGCGAATGCCCAGGAGTGGATGAAGGGAGCAAGCGAGCATCCCGGCAGTTGGTGGCCGGAGTGGAGCGACTTCCTGGCGCAGCATGCCGGCAAGCGTGTCAAGCCGCCGCGCGGCTACGGCAATGCCCGTTACAAGGCGATCGAGCCCGCGCCGGGACGCTACGTGAAGGTAAAGGCGGAAGGCTGAGAGCGCGGAATTGCCTGAATTCCTGGCCTTTCGCA
>JAEWBA010000239.1 GCA_023391395.1 Pseudomonadota bacterium | reverse complement strand
CAACGGGGTGTGGGTGCGGCAGGACACCGCCTTCGATTCGCCGCTGAACATGGGCGCGCATTGCGCCAAGGGCGCGTCGGTGCGCGAGCACGCGCATGGGCATGGCAGGCTGCGCTATCCGATGAAGCTGGTCAACGGCAAATACGAGCGCATCAGCTGGGATCAGGCCATCAACGAAATCGGCGACCGCCTGCTGCAGCTGCGTGAGCAGGCCGGGCCGGATGCCATCATGCTGATCGGCGGCAGTAAGCACAGCAATGAGCAGGCCTACCTGATGCGCAAGTGGATCTCCATGTGGGGTTCGAACAATTGCGATCACCAGGCTCGCATCTGCCACTCGACCACGGTGGCCGGCGTCGCCCAGACCTTCGGTTACGGCGCGATGACCAATTCCTTCAACGACTTGCACAGCAGCAAGGCGGTGATGTTCATCGGCTCGAACCCGTCCGAAGCCCACCCAATCTCGATGCTGCATTTCCTGCATGCGAAGGAGCTGGGCGCGCAGATGATCGTGGTCGATCCGCGCTTCACGCGTACCGCGCGTTTCGCACACCACTATGTACGCATCCGCCCCGGCACCGACATCCCGTTTACCTGGGGCGTGCTGTGGCACATCTTCGAGAACGGCTGGGAAGACAAGAAATACATCGCCGAGCGCACCTATGGCATGGATGCGGTGCGCAAGGAAGTGGCGAAATGGACACCAGACAAGGTTTCCGATGTAACCGGCGTCCCGGAAGCGGCGGTCAGGCGGGCCGCGGAGATGCTCGCGAAAAACCGGCCCTCTTCGGTGGTCTGGTGCATGGGCATCACCCAGCACCATGTCGGCACCGCGAATGTGCGCGCGCTCTCCATCCTGCAACTTGCGCTCGGCAACATCGGTGTGGCGGGCGGAGGCGCCAACATCTACCGCGGCCACGACAATGTGCAGGGCGCCACCGACGTCGGCCCGAACCCCGATTCGCTGCCCGGCTATTACGGGATCGCCGAAGGCGCGTGGAAGCATTTCGCCAATGCATGGGGTGTCGACTACAACTGGCTGCTCAAGCGTTACGGCTCCAAGGAATTGATGGAGCGGCCCGGCCTGACGGTATCGCGCTGGTTCGACGGCGTGCTGGAAAAGAACGAGTTCGTCGACCAGCCGAGCAACCTGCGCGCCGTCCTGTACTGGGGCCATGCGCCCAACAGCCAGACGCGGCTGCCGGACATGAAGGCGGCCATGCAGAAGCTCGACATGCTGGTGGTGGTCGATCCCTATCCGACCATGACCGCCGCCATGCATGGCCGCAAGGACGGCGTGTACCTGCTGCCGGCGACCACGCAGTTCGAGACTGCCGGCTCGGTGACGGCCAGCAACCGCAGCCTCCAGTGGCGCGAGCGGGTGATCCAGCCCCTCTTCGAGTGCAAGACCGACCAGGAAATCATGTACCTGTTTGCGAAGAAATTCGGCTTCGCAGACGAGTTCTGCAAGAACATCAAGGTCATCAACGATGAACCGGTGATCGAGGATGTCCTGCGCGAAATCAATCGCTCCTGCTGGACCATCGGCTATACCGGCTGCTCGCCGGAACGCCTGAAGCTGCACATGCACAACAAGCACACCTTCAATCCGACCACGCTCCTCGCCGAGTCGGGTCCATGCAAGGGTGACTACTACGGACTTCCATGGCCGTGCTGGGGTACGCCGGAACTGAAGCATCCCGGCACGCCCATCTTGTATGACCTGTCCAAGACGGTGATGGAGGGGGGCTTGCCGTTCCGCGCCAACTGGGGCGTCGAGCGCGAGGGCCAAACCCTGCTGGCGGCCGATGGCTCGACCACGAAGAACAGCGAGATCGATATCGGCTATCCCGAATTCGATCATGTGTTCCTCAAGAAGCTCGGTTGGTGGAACGATCTGACGGCGCAGGAACAGGCGCAGGCGGAAGGCAAGAACTGGAAGACCGATCCCTCCGGCGGCATCATCCGCGTCGAGATCCAGCATGGCTATGCCCCTTGGGGCAATGCGCGTGCGCGCGCCAATGTCTGGAACTTCCCCGACCCGGTGCCGGTGCACCGCGAGCCCCTGATGTCGCCGCGCCGCGACCTGGTCGCCCAGTATCCGACCTACGACAACAAGGCTGCGTTCTGGCGCCTGCCCACCCTGTACAAGGCGGTCCAGGCAAAGGACTACTCGAAGGATTTCCCGCTGATCATGACCTCGGGGCGGCTGGTGGAATACGAAGGGGGTGGCGACGAGACGCGTTCGAATCCGTGGCTGGCCGAGCTGCAGCAGGCGATGTTCGTCGAGATCAGCCCGGTCGACGCGCGCCGCATCGGCGTCAAGTCCAAGGATTTCGTCTGGGTCGAGACGCCCACCGGCGCGCGCCTGAAGGTGCATGCGATGGTAACGCCGCGCGTGCCGCAGGGCCTGGTGTGGATGCCCTTCCATTTCGGCGGCTGGTGGATGGGCGAGGACCTCTTGAAGAGCTATCCGGATGGCGTAGCGCCCATCGTGCGCGGGGAAGCCTGCAATACCGGCTGGACCTATGGCTACGACATCGTGACCATGATGCAGGAAACCAAGGTGTCCCTGTGCCGGGTGGCGCGGTACGCATAAGCCTGCCGGCGGGCCCGGACGCAGCAGGCAAGAGGGTTTTCCTTCCGAGGCAACGAGGAAGGTCATCAATGGAATCGGCCCCGCCGATTCCGGCAAGTTCAAGGAGCGGCAATGGCTGCCAGAATGAAATTCATTTGCGACACCGAGCGCTGCATCGATTGCAACGGCTGCGCGACGGCGTGCAAGAACGAGAATGAAGTGCCTTGGGGCATGAATCGGCGTCGGGTCGTGACCATCGGCGACGGCGCGCCGGGCGAACACTACATCTCCGTGGCCTGCATGCATTGCACGGATGCGCCCTGCATGGCGGTATGCCCGGTGGATTGCTTCTACCACACCGAGGACGGCATCGTCCTGCACGACAAGGACATGTGCATAGGCTGCGGCTACTGCTACATGGCTTGTCCGTTCGGTGCACCGCAGTTTCCCGAAACCGGAGCCTTCAATCACCGCGGCAAGATGGACAAGTGCACCTTCTGCGCCGGCGGGCCGGAGCCGGACAATTCCGAAGCCGAGTTCAAGAAATACGGCCGCAACCGCATCAGCGAAGGCAAGCTGCCGGTCTGTGCCGAGCAGTGCGGCACCAAGGCACTGATCGGCGGCGACGCCAATATCATCGCCGGCATCTACAAGCAGCGCGTCGATGTGCGCGGCTACGGCCCGGAACTGTGGGGCTGGGACATTGCCTATGAAAACAAGCCCAACGGACGCCTCGACTCCGACGGCAACAACGGATCGCGCGACAACCAGGTCCCGGGCGACTTCCAGAACAATCCGAGAAGGCTGCCGACATGAAAAAAACAATCACGTCCCTGAAGTGGATCGCACTGCTGCCGGCGCCGCTCCTGCTCGCCGGGTGCCTCGAGGTGGACCAGTACCCAGTCTGGCGCGCGGGAGCGTACAACGGCAAGCCGGACAATCTTGCCCAGCAGGCGCATTTCCATGGCGACAAGCTGGCCTGGAACGCGGCGATCTCGAACCGCAACCACTTGCAGAACGAATACCGGCGCACGCATCCCTAAGGGTGCCGGGCAAGGAGACGGACATGCAATTCTCAATTTCGTGGCGGCGCCTGTTTTGGGCTTTCGCGCTGGTGATGGCGGCAATGGCGTCGCCGGGAATACAGGCGGCAGTCCCGAATGACAGCGCGAAACCGGCTTATGCAGAGGAGCAGACCATCCAGCAGGTTGAACAAGGCTTGCCGGAACCAGGATTCAGTTCGGCGGCCTCCGGGCGCAATCACTTCGACCGGCATTTCATCGTTCCGCCCGGTTTCATGGGCGAACAGGATGTGATCCTGCAACGCGGCGGCAACACCTGGCGTCTGCTGCGCAACGGCCCGTTCGCGACGGTGTCGGGCACGATACTGCTAGTGGTTCCCTTCCTGATCCTCCTGTTCTACCGTGCGGTCGGCCCTTCCCTGCCGGAGCGCGAGAACACCGGGCGCGAAATCCGGCGCTTCACCAATTGGCAGCGCCTCGTGCACTGGGCCACGGCGATCAGTTTCATCATCCTCGCCATCACCGGAGTGATCACCATGTTCGGGAAAGACTTCCTGCTGCCATGGATGGGGCATGATGCGTTTTCCTGGGTGGCCGTCATCTCCAAGTATCTGCACAACTTCGTCGGCCCGCTCTTCATCCTGTGCTCGCTGCTGATGTTCTTTACTTTCGTGCGCCGCAATTTCTTCCGCCGCTACGACTGGAACTGG
>JAEWBA010000164.1 GCA_023391395.1 Pseudomonadota bacterium | reverse complement strand
TGGGCAGCCATTTCGAGATCTGGGATGCCGCCAAGCTCGCCCAAGACGAGGAGCAGGCAGTCGCCAACGGCATGCCTGACGTGTTGAAGGATTTCTCTTTTTAGCCGGCGATGACTGAACAAGCGGTGCCGGAACTGCAGCACCGTACGGTGTTGCTGGAGGAAGCGATCGATGCGCTCGCGATCGAGGGCGCGCGCGCCGACGGCTTGTACGTGGACGGCACGTTCGGGCGCGGCGGTCATAGCCGGCGCATCCTGGAACGCTTGGGCGAGCGCGGGCGCCTGATTGCCTTCGACAAGGATCCGCAGGCCGTCGCGGCGGCGCGGGCGGTCGGCGATGCGCGCCTGGAGATAGTGCACGACAGTTTCGCGACGCTCGGCGAGGTGCTGGCGGGGCGCGGCGTGAAAGCCGATGGTGTGCTTTTGGACTTGGGGATTTCCTCGCCGCAGGTGGACGATGCGGCCAGGGGATTCAGTTTTCGTTTCGATGGCCCGCTCGACATGCGCATGGATACCACACGCGGCATGTCGGCGGCGGAGTGGCTGGCGACGGCCGCAGAACACGACATCGCGAAGGTGATTAGAGACTATGGGGAAGAACGGTTTGCTTTTCAGATTGCAAAGGCGATTGCTGCTCGCCGGGCAATCGAGCCAATTTCAGGCACACGACAGCTTGCCGAGATCGTGGCACACGCCGTCAAAACCCGCGAGAAGGCCAAAGACCCGGCCACTCGTACCTTTCAAGCTATCCGGATTTTCATCAATCAAGAGCTTGAAGAACTTGAAGTAGGACTGCAGGCGGCACTACAGAACCTGGCCCCGCACGGGAGATTGGCTGTGATCAGCTTTCATTCGCTGGAAGATCGCATCGTCAAGCGCTTCTTGGCTTCCAAAGCCAAGGCGCCGCAGCCCGACCGCCGCCTGCCGATTCGTGCCGCCGATCTGCCGCAGCCGGAATTTAAGTTGCTGGCGAAGGCCAAGCCGAGTGCCGCCGAAGTGGCCGCCAATCCGCGCGCGCGCTCGGCCATCATGCGCGTGGCGCAGCGCCTGCCGGACGAACGGGGGCAGGCATGAGCGGGCGCTTGGCCCTGTTGCTGACTGTGGCGCTGGTCGGGTGCGCACTGCTGCTGGTGAATGCGCAATACCAGGCGCGCCGGCTGTTCATCGAACTCGAGCGCGCCCAGGCTGCCGCCCGCCAGTTGGAAATTGAGTGGTCACAGCTTCAGCTCGACCAGTCGACGTTGGGCAAGCACGCCCGCATCGAGGCGGTCGCGCGCCGGGAGCTGGGCATGATCGCGGTCACGCCGGCGCATACGCAGTATCTGACTCCGGGGGTGCCCTGATGCGCAGCGCTTCCCGTACCGCCGCCGCCAAGGGCGTGCCCTTTTCCGCCAGCCCCGTGCTTGCAGTGAAGCTGCCGGCATGGCGCTCGCGCATCGTGCTGTTCTTCCTGTTTGTCGCCTTTGCCGCCCTCGCCGCGCGCGCCTTGTGGCTGCAGGGGATTTCGGACGACTTCCTGCAAAAGCAGGGCGAGTCGCGCTATGCGCGTACGCTGGAGCTGCCGGCCACGCGCGGCAAGATCACCGACCGCAATGGCCAGGTGCTGGCGTCCTCGATTCCGGTCAAGGCGGTGTGGGCAATTCCCGAGGACGTGCTGGGCGCGCCGGACGAAAAGCTGCGGCAGCTGGCCAAGTTGCTCGACATGAGCGAGCGCGACTTGCGCAAGAAGCTCGATTCGGACCGCAGCTTCGTCTACCTGAAGCGGCAGGTGGAGCAGGATGTGACGGACCGTATCGCCAAGCTTGACATCCCCGGCATCCACACCCGCAAGGAATACAAGCGCTATTACCCGGAAGGCGAAGTGATGGCGCACGTGGTCGGCTTCACCAATGTCGAGGATGCCGGCCAGGAGGGCATGGAGCTGGCGTTCCAGAAAACGCTGGCTGGCGTCACCGGCAGCCGGCGCGTCATCAAGGACCGGCTTGGCCGCATCGTCGAGGACATCGGCTCGGTGCGCGACCCGCATGACGGGCGCGACCTGACGCTGTCGATCGACCGCAAGATCCAGTACATCGCCTATTCGCAATTGAAGGAGGCGGTGGACAAGCACAAGGCCAAGGCCGGCGGTATCGTGGTGTTGGACGTGAAAACCGGAGAAGTGCTGGCACTGGCCAATCTGCCCAGCTACAACCCCAACGACCGATCTCGTCTGACCGGCGCGCAGCTGCGCAATCGCGTGCTGACCGATACCTTCGAACCCGGTTCGACCCTGAAGCCGTTCACGATCGCGCTGGCGCTGGAAGAAAGACTGGTGACGCCGACGACCAGCATTCAGACCGCGCCGGGACGCATGACCATCGGCAAGGCCACCATCGGCGATTCGCATCCTCATGGCGTACTGACTGTGGCGCAGGTGATCGAGAAATCTTCCAACGTCGGCACCGCCAAGCTGGCCCTGCAGATGCAGCCGGAGGACATGTGGGAGATGTTTACCGCGGTCGGTTTCGGCCAGCAGCCCAAGCTCGGCTTTCCCGGCGCCGTCGCCGGGCGCGTGCGCCCGTACAAGTCATGGCGGCCGATCGAGCAAGCCACCATGAGCTACGGCCATGGCATTTCGACCTCGCTGATCCAGATTGCGCACTCCTACATGATCTTCGCGCGCGACGGCGAGATGATTCCCTTGAGCTTTCAGAAGGCGAACGATTTGCCGGTCGGCCAGCGCGTCCTCTCCGCCAAGGTGGCGCGCGACGTGCGTACCATGCTGGAAATGGCGGCCGGCCCGACCGGGACCGCGCCCAAGGCCCAGGTGCCGCGCTATCGCGTGGCCGGCAAGACCGGTACCGCCCACAAACTCGTCGGCGGGCAGTATGCCAACAAGTATGTGGCCTCTTTCGTCGGCTTTGCCCCGGTGTCCAATCCGCGCATCATTGTCGCCGTCATGGTGGATGAGCCCACCGTCGGTTCGCACTACGGCGGCCAGGTGGCCG
>JAEWBA010000225.1 GCA_023391395.1 Pseudomonadota bacterium | reverse complement strand
CCCTTCCAGGGCGCCGGCGCTCCTGCGGATGCGCCACGAACTCCAGCTCTTGGCAAAGATGTAGTACCAGCTGGCGACCGACATCAGCAGCAGCACGTAGGCGACGGCATGGCTTACCGCATCGCCTTGCGACCAGTAATGCGCGAATCCAAGGGTTTCGTTCATGATGGGGGACGGAAGTGAGCGAATCAGTCGTGGAGTTTAAACGGAATGGCAAGCTGATACCACTCCGCAACCGGCTTGCCGTCGCTGGTGGCGGGGGTGAAGCGCCAGCCGCGTACGGTGCTCAGCGCCGACTCGTCGAGCAGCCGGTGGCCGCTGGAAGATTTGATCTCAACGGCTCCGGCGCTGCCGTCTGCCTGCACCAGTACGCGCAGCACCACCGTGCCCTGCTCGCCGTAGCGCCGCGATAGTGCCGGATAGGCCGGCTTGCGGTTGCTGGCGGCATAGCTGGCTTCCGAGGGAGGGCGCTTCACGGGAGGAGGCGGCAACGCCGGAGCCGGTGGTGCCGATGGCGCGCCGATGTCCGAGGAAGGGGACGTTGCGGAGGCGGCCGGCGGAGCCGTGGTCATTTCCGTTGGTGCCTCGGTGGCCCTGGGCGGCGCCGCTTTTGGGGGCGTGTCTTTTGCTGGCGGCGTCGCGCGCCGCTTGGGCGGGGCGACCTTCGGCTTGGGCTTGGGTTCGGATGCTTGCTGCTGCTCGACCGGCGGCGCGGAAGGGGGAGGGGAGGCGACCGGCGGTTCCGTCGCCGTCACCGGCGCCACCACGGGCGGCGTCAGCAAACGCACCGTCATTGGCGGCGCTTCCGCCTGCGACTTGGCGGGAGCGGGCCACTCATGCAATACAGCGACAAGCAGGGCCGCATGCAGGACCAGGGTCGCCGCGATGGCGTAGGTGGAAACGGCGGCTCGCATGCGCGTGCGGGCAGGCGGCCGGTGCCTTATTTCAGGCCAAGCACGTCCTGCATGTCGTACAAGCCGGTCTTGCGGCCGGCCAGGAAGCGAGCCGCGCGCAGGCTGCCGTGGGCGTAAGTGACGCGGCTGGCGGACTTGTGGGTGATCTCGATGCGTTCGCCGATGCCGGCGAACAGCACGGTATGGTCGCCGACGATGTCGCCGCCGCGTATCGTGGCGAAGCCGATGGAGGAAGGATCGCGTTCCCCGGTCACGCCTTCGCGCGCATAGACGGCGACATCCTTCAGTTCGCGCCCGAGCGCGCCGGCGATCACCTCGCCCATCTTCAGCGCCGTGCCGGAGGGAGCGTCGACCTTGTGGCGGTGATGCGTCTCGATGATCTCGATGTCGTAGCCGTGCGAAAAGCTCTTTGCGGCCATTTCCAAAAGCTTCATGGTCACGTTCACGCCCACGCTCATGTTCGGGGCGAACACGATGGCTGTCTTTTGCGCAGCGGCGGCGATGGCGGCCTTGCCGGCCTCGTCGAAGCCGGTGGTCCCGATGATCATCTTGATGCCATGCGCAGCGCAGTATTCGAGGTGGTGCAGCGTGCCTTCGGGACGGGTGAAGTCGATCAGAAATTCGGCGTCGGCAAGCCCCTTGGCCAGATCGGATTCGATCCGGATGCCGGCCGGCTTGCCCAGAAATGCGGCGGCGTCCGTGCCGATGGCGGGCGAGCCGGCAACGTCGAGCGCGCCGGCCAGCGTGGCGTCCTCTGCATTCAACACGGCTTCGATGAGCATGCGGCCCATGCGGCCGGATGCGCCTGCGATGGCGATCTTCATGGAATTCCTTCCGGGTTCTTTACTTGGCATCGCCAGTTGCGGGGCTGGCGGAAGCGGTCTGGGCTGCGGGCCCCTCGCCGGCGATCAGGGCCAGGTACTCCTGCTCGGTGGGAAGCTCGCCGCTTTCGATACGCGTAACGCGATTGTTGCTGAAATAGACGATGACCTTGCTGGAAAGGACTTCGCCGTTGCGTTTTTGCAGGCGGAACGGATAGTCCCAGCGGTCGGCGTGGAAGATGTCCTGCATCAGCGGCGTGCCGAGCGCAAACTGTACCTGTTCGCGGGTCACACCTTCGGGGCGCTGCATGCTTTCACGCAGTTGTTCCACCATTTCCCGCGACACGAAATTGCCCTGCTGAATATCGACCCGATAGGGGCGCAAGAAGCCGACGAAGCGCTGCATGGCGGTCGGCTGCGTAGTCACGGCCGTGGCCGGAGCTGCGGGCTGGGCCGCCGCGGGTGCCGACGCCGTCGCTGCCGGCTTTGCGGGCGCCGCGGCTACCGGCGTGTCGTCCATCAGCGGGTTCTTCGATGCGCAGCCAGCAAGTATTGCGGCAAAGACCAGGCCCAGAGCGCCGGCCATGGCCGATGTGCGATCACTACTGGAGAACGACATACGCATAAAAGGGTCCCAATATCAAGTCGTTGAGGAACGGTGCCGAAACGCTATATGATAAAGCAGTTCATCTGAAAGCGACCACTGCCATGTCGAATAATCCCTCCGAGTTGAAAGCCAGTGGCTTGAAGGCGACCCTGCCGCGGCTCAAGATCCTCGAAATCTTCCAGAACAGTCCGGTCCGGCATCTGAGCGCCGAAGATGTCTACAAGATGCTCTTGAACGACCAGATGGATGTCGGGCTCGCCACGGTTTACCGGGTGCTGACGCAATTCGAGCAGGCCGGCTTATTGCATCGTAACCACTTCGAAGCCGGCAAGGCGGTGTTCGAATTGAACGAAGGATCGCACCACGATCATCTGGTGTGCCTGGACTGCGGCCGCGTCGAGGAATTCTACGACGACGAAATCGAAAAGCGGCAGCAAAAGATCGCGCACGCGCGCGGCTTCAAGATCGCCGATCATGCCCTTGCTCTGTACGGGCACTGCACCAAGACCGATTGTCCGCATCGTACCCGATGACATCGGGGCGGCGCCGGAGACCGCCGCCTGTTCCATCCGTCTGCGCCTGACTGCAGACGCAATCAAAACAACTATAAGAACAATCTGATGAGCATAGAATCGAGAGCCTTTCCGCGCAAAGTCCTGCGCTGCCCGGCGCAGCTTCTGAGTCAGGGAATTCCCCCGCTTGCCGTCCGCACCATCGATATTTCCATGGGTGGTGCATCCTTGATGGTGCACCAGTCCCTGAATATAGGGCGCACCGTCTTGCTCCAGCTTGAAACCATGGTCAATGGGCGGATGTGCCGGCTGAATACCTCGGCCAAGATCGTGTATTCCATCCTCAGCGGTACCGATGGATTTCGCA
>JAEWBA010000155.1 GCA_023391395.1 Pseudomonadota bacterium | reverse complement strand
CGTCGAGGATGGCGACGTCGGTGGAAGGAATCGGCAAACCGATGGAGCCATTGAATTCATGCAGGTTTGCAGGATTGGTGGTCGCTACCGGCGAGGTCTCCGACAGACCGTAGCCCTCGATAATCGGATGACCTGTCACTTTCTCCCATTTGTCGCTGACCGCCTTCTGCACGGCCATGCCCCCACCATTACAGACCTTCACGGCCGAAAAATCGAGCTTGGCGAAATCCGGATGGTTCAGCAAGCCGTTGTACAGGGTGTTCACTGCGGGCAGCATGTTGAACTTGTACTTTGACAGGGTCTTGATGAAGCCCGGGATGTCACGCGGATTGGGAATCAGAATATTCATGCCGCCGGCGCGCATGCCGAACAGGCAGCAGGCCGTCAAGGCAAAGATATGGTAGAGCGGCAGCGCGCAGACAATGGTGAGTGCCTCCACCTTGGGTTCGGCAGCCAGCATGGGCTGAGACCAGGCATCGTTCTGCAGCACATTGGCGATAACGTTGCGATGGACCAGTGTGGCGCCTTTCGACACGCCGGTGGTGCCGCCGGTGTACTGCAGGAAGGCAACATCCTCATGCCCGAGCTCGACCGGCTTCAAGGTCATGCTTGCCCCCTCGGACAGGACTTGCTTGAAGCGGACCGCATTGGGCAGCGAGAAAGCCGGCACCATTTTCTTCACGTTGCGCACGACGAAGTTGACCAGCATGCCCTTCAGGCCGCCCAGCATTTCGCCCATGCTGGCCACCACGACATGCTTCACATTAGTCTTGCTGATTACCTGTTCCAAGGTAGTCGCAAAGTTTTCCAGGATGATGATGGCTTCGGCGCCAGAATCGACCAGCTGATGTTCGAGTTCGCGCGGCGTGTACAAGGGGTTGACGTTTACGACCGTGTAGCCGGCCCGCAAGATGCCGGCGATCGCCACCGGGTATTGCAGCACGTTCGGCATCATGATGGCCACGCGCGCTCCCTTCTGCAAACCGCGGCTCTGCAGCCAGGCCCCCAGCTTTCTGGAATAGTCATCTAGCTCCGCGAACGTCATGTATTTGTCCATGCAGACGTAGGCGTTACGCGAGGCATAGGTCTGGAAAGACTCCTCCATCAGATGCACGAGGGAGCGATACCGCGTGTAATCGATTTCCGCCGGGACGCCAGGGGGATAGGACTTCAGCCAGATTTTTTCCATTGTCTTCCTCTTGTTTCTGCTTATCGGTTTATGGGGGAGGCTCGCCGAAAACGAACGCTAGTTCTTTTTTCAAGATAGATGCTATCGGGCATAACCGCCATGTGCAAGCCTTTTGGGTCCGTTTTGAAGGTTAACTCGGCCGCCGAAGATCGCCGCACCGCAGCAAATCCGCGGAGGCGCAGGGTGGACCGCTCACGCCGCAAAAAAAGCAGGCGCGGAGCCTGCTTTTTCTTTGCATCCGTAACCGGCGCCGCCACCATAGCTAGTGGGAAACAGGGAATTGCTGGGGGTTGCCTTCCCTGGCCGCCATTGTTGCATGGCCTTCGGCGATGCTGGCCAACTGCTGGTGGCGATCGCTCTTGTTCAGTATGGCCAGCTCGCGCACGGCCGCATAGAATCTGTCGAAGCTTTTCTCTTGTGCCAACAGGGCACGAAAGGCAGGAACGAAATCGTGATAGGTCGCGATCGCCGAGAGATGCGCATTCGACAGCGGCTCCGAGAACCAGCGGTCGTAACCGCTGTAGCCGCCCCACGATGCCTTCAGCACCTGATAGTCATCCTGCAGGTGCTGGAACACCTCGGCTTTCCTCTTGCGCTTTTCCTCGTTGCTGATGTTGTCCGCATAGACTTGTTGCAGCGCGTTGCGCGACTTGAGCAGCAAGGCCAGGAAGTCCCGCTTGCGCCCCTCGTACTGGGCATAGGCCTTGCGCATCTTCTCGTCGCCGTATTTTTCCATCCAGCGCTCGACGCCCGCTTCTTCAACCGCAACGGCAAACGATTCATTGAAGCGCGAATCGCCCGGCGCATAGGCTACCTGGTGAGCCAACTCGTGGAATACCAGGCGCGCCAGCTCGCCCTCCGGATACTGGATAAAGGTCGAGAGAACCGGGTCGCTGAAGAATCCGAGGGTCGAATAGGCAGGAACGCCCCCCACCTGCACGTCGTAACCTTGGCTGCGCAGATCCTCCGCATAGGCTTGGGCATCCGCCTTGTTGTAGTAACCGCGGTAATTGACGCAACCGGCAATAGGGAAGCACCACTGCACCGGTTCCAGGGACAGCTCCGGTGTAGCCACGACATTCCAGAGCACATAGGGACGCTTCAGGTCTGCGTAAGTGCGATAACTGCCATTGTCCGGCAGGCCCAGCTCTTGTGCCGCGAACTGACGGATTTCCTGTACCCGGGTGAGCTTGTTCTTGAGCTTGTCGCCGACCGAAGGGTCGGCCAGCCATTCATCGATAGGCCGGGCCTGGGAAAGCAAGGAGAACTGCCCGTGCGCTGCCTGCAAGTAGTAACCAAGCTGCGAACATCCCGCAACCGTAGCCACAATGGCACCAAAGAGAATGAAACGCCACTTCCTTTTCATGTCATACCCGATTACGCACTGCCCTTCGATGCCACCGCATGGATCGAACCGGGCTGTGCAATGAACAATGCTTGAGCCGCCTCGGTTCTAAGCCGCGGTCGAAGTCCATTCTCGATGCTGCGCCATGCAGCGTCAATAGGGCGAATGTCAAGAAACGGCCATCGTTCAGCGATATCGGCGCGCCGGCAGTGACGAAATTGGAATTCGCATAAGAAGTGCGGCGCCGGCGATAATATAGTGTCTTACGCCGAATGAAATATTGGCCTTTTTATACACAGCAATTTCCCGCTCCCGGGCGGGTGGAATGCGGAGACAGCCATGCAGTTGATTGATCCGATCGTCCAGTTCCAGGCGGAGCTGCAGCAAATCCGGCGCGACCTTCATGCGCATCCCGAACTGTGTTTCGAAGAGCAGCGCACCTCTGAGGTGGTCGCAGGCAAACTCGCCGAATGGGGCATCCCGGTAGTACGCGGCCTGGGGTCGACCGGCCTTGTCGGGGTCATCAAAAAGGGAAACAGCGACCGAGCCATCGGCTTGCGCGCCGACATGGATGCCTTGCCGGTACAGGAGCTCAACACCTTCGCACACGCCTCCCGGCACCCGGGAAAGATGCACGCCTGCGGACACGACGGGCATACCGCCATGCTGCTCGGTGCGGCATGGCACTTGACGCAACACGGCAGCTTCGACGGCACCGTCTATGTCATTTTTCAGCCCGCCGAAGAGGGGGGCGGCGGCGCGCGGCACATGATGGACGACGGCTTGTTTTCCAGATATCCGATGGAAGCGGTGTTCGGCATGCACAACTGGCCGGGCGTGGCGACCGGCTGCTTCGGCGTGACGCCAGGCCCCATGATGGCCTCCTCCAACGAATTCGAGGTCGTCATCAAGGGAAAGGGAGCGCACGCCGCGCAGCCGCACAAGGGTATTGATCCGATCATGGTCGCAGTGCAGATCGCGCAAGGCTGGCAAACCATCGTCACGCGCAACCGCAATCCGCTGGATGCGGCGGTCCTGTCGATCACACAGATCCACGCCGGCAGCGCCACCAATGTCATTCCCGACCAGGCGACACTGATCGGTACTGTGCGCACTTTCAACGGCGACGTACTGGATCTGGTGGAGCAGCGCATGCGTTCCTTGGCCGAGCATACGGCGGCTGCGTTCGATGCCACGGTGGCTTTCCGCTTCCACCGCAATTACCCGGCACTGATCAACCATCCCAAGGAGACGGCTTTCGCGATAGAGGTGATGCAATCCATCGTCGGTGAACAGAATGTCGATACCCAGGTGGAGCCGACCATGGGGGCGGAAGATTTCGCCTTCATGCTGCAGGAGAAGCCAGGCTGCTATGTCTTCATCGGCAATGGCGAAGGGGCGCACCGCGAAGCAGGGCATGGACTCGGTCCATGCAATCTGCACAATCCCAGCTACGATTTCAACGATGCGCTTCTGCCGATCGGCGCGACTTACTGGGTGAAACTGGCCGAAGCCTGGCTGGCGCGCCCCTGAGCCGGCCGGTAGCGGCCGTCAAGCGTGCCGAGAGAACGGGGCTACGGCTCGCGCTCGGTCAGGAGCCGAATATCGCCATACCAGGCTTCGACCGTTTCGCCGGTATTGTCGGTATCGGTGAGCACGCCGATGCCGATCAGCCTGCCGGGCTTTTCCCCGAATGCCGCCTCGTAATCCTCGACGATGTTGCGGGCGAAGCGGCGCCACTGGCCGATGCCTTCCGGACCGCTGGCGGCGACGATCTTCTGAAAGCGTTTGCTGCGCCGATTCGCGATGACCGTGCCGGCCGGGGCCTTGTTTTCCCAGATATACATCAAGGTCGCGTAGGGCAGCTG
>JAEWBA010000061.1 GCA_023391395.1 Pseudomonadota bacterium | reverse complement strand
CCCCTATACCGACCTGGTGCCGCCCGCCGGCGTCAAGCTCACGCCCAAGCATTACGCGTATCTGAAGATCGCCGAAGGCTGCAATCACCGCTGCAGCTTCTGCATCATTCCGTCCATGCGCGGCGACCTGGTCTCGCGTCCGGTGGCCGATGTCATGCTGGAAGCCGAAAATCTGTTCAAGGCCGGCGTCAAGGAATTGCTGGTGATCTCCCAGGACACCAGCGCCTATGGTGTGGACGTCAAGTTCCGCACCGGCTTCTGGAACGGCAAGCCGCTCAGGACCCACATGACACAACTGGTGGGCGCGCTGGGCGAACTGGCGGCGCAATACGACGCCTGGGTGCGCCTGCACTATGTCTACCCTTATCCGCACGTGGACGACGTGATTCCGTTGATGGCCGAAGGGCGCATCCTGCCTTATCTCGACGTGCCGCTGCAGCATGCCCATCCGGATGTTTTGAAGCGCATGAAGCGCCCGGCCAATGGCGAGAAGAACATCGAGCGCATCCAGGCCTGGCGCAAGCTGTGTCCGGACATCACGATCCGCTCGACTTTCATTGCCGGTTTTCCCGGCGAGACGGAAGAGGAGTTCGCCTACCTGCTCGACTTCCTGAAGGAAGCCGAGATCGACCGCCTGGGCTGTTTTGCCTATTCTCCGGTGGAAGGGGCGAGCGCGAATGCACTGGACAATCCGGTTCCGGAAGAGCTGCGCGAGGAGCGCCGCGCGCGCGTGATGGAATCGCAGGAAGGCATCTCGAAGCGGCGCCTGCAGGCCAAGGTCGGCAAGACCGTGCGCGTGCTGCTGGATGAAGTGAGCTCCTCGGGCGGGGTCGGTCGCTCCGCCGCCGATGCGCCGGAAATCGACGGCGTGGTCTATGTCAAGCCGCCGTATGAGCCGCACAAGAAATTGCGCGTCGGCGAATTCGTAGAGGCGCGGATCACCGCGGCCGATGCACACGATTTGTGGGCGGAAGCGGAATGAAGCGGCGCGCCATCCTCGGGCTCGCCGCCGTGATCGTTGCCGGCATGGGCATGGCGCCATTTGCTGCGGCCGAGTCCGGGCCGGCTGCGCCAGGCAAGGCCGAGGTCCCGCTGTCCTTCCAGGGGCCGCTGGTGCTGCGCGGTACCCTCGGTGATGAACAGATACAGATGAGCATCCGGCCAAAGCCGGTTGCCGCCGAGGGTCTGGAGGGCGAATATTTCATCTTCGGCCGCTCGCAAAGAATTCTGCTCGCCGGCGAGGCAGAAGGAGCGGATTTGTTCCTGGAAGAGTCGGAGAATGGCACTGATGTTTCCGGCCATTGGAATGCTACTGTGGCGGGCGACACCATCAGCGGCGACTGGGCTTCGGTGGGAGGTTCCGTGACCAAGCGCTTCAGCTTGAAGGCCATGCCGGTCGATACGAAGGCGGCGCGTGCGCGCCCCGCATCGGCCGGCCCGGCGCGCGCGGCCAAACCCTAGGAATCCGCATGAGCAAGCCCATCACCCCGCAAACCGCATTGCTGCACAGCGAGTACAAGCCGCCGCAAGGCTTTGCGGCCTTTCCCGCGGCCATCCATCATGCGTCGACGGTGCTGTTCAAGGATGTGGCGGCGATGCGCTCGCGCGATTGGCAAAACAAGAACGCCTACACCTACGGCTTGCATGGCACGCCCACCACCTTCACCCTGGAAGCGCGCCTGGCCCAGATCGAGGGCGGCAAGCATTGCCTGCTGGCGCCCAGCGGCCTGGCGGCGATCGCCATGATCGACATGGCACTGCTGAAGAGCGGCGACGACGTGCTGATTCCTGATAACGTCTACAACCCGAACCGCGAACTGGGGAATTGGCTGGCCCGCGACTTCGGGATCACGGCGCGCTTTTACGATCCCTTGATCGGTGCCGGCATCGCCGAGCTGATCCAGCCGAATACGCGCCTGATTTGGACCGAGGCGCCTGGCTCGGTGACCATGGAAGTGCCGGACATTCCGGCGATTTGCGCCGCCGCGCAGGCGGCAAGCGCGAAGGGCGAAAAAGTGTATGTGGCGATCGACAACACCTGGTCGGCCGGCCTGGCCTTTCAGGCCTTCGAGCATGGCGTTGACATCGCGATGCAGGCCCTGACCAAGTACCAGTCGGGCGGTTCCGACGTCCTGATGGGCGCGGTCATCACGCGTGACGAAGACCTGATCCACCGCATCGGCGCGGCGCACATGCGGCTCGGAATGGGCGTGGGCGCCGACGATGCCTACCTAGTGTTGCGCGGCCTGCCGACGCTGAAACTGCGTTTCGAGGCGCATGACGCCGCGGCGCGCAAGGTGGCCGCATGGCTGAAGGCACGGCCGGAAATTGCCAAGGTCCTGCATCCCGCCTTTCCCGACTGCCCCGGCCATGAAATCTGTAAGCGCGATTTTCGCGGGGCCGGCGGCCTGTTTTCCGTGATCTTCGATGAGCGCTACAGCGAGGCGCAGACCGACCGCTTCATCGATAGCCTGAAACTGTTCGGCATCGGTTATAGCTGGGGTGGGGCGCACAGCCTGTGTGTGCCGTACCGCATCGCAAGCCAGCGCCGCAACTGGACGGAAAAGGGACAGCTGCTGCGCTTCAATATCGGGCTGGAAGATGCAGACGATCTGATCGCGGATATCGAGCAGGCGCTGGGCGTGCTGGCTTAAGAAGGTCAGGTGAGGCAAATCGGCCTTGCCAAGATGCCCCCATCCTGTCGTTTCGTACGCGGCCAGGAATCTCCCTCGCCTTCCGCAGCTTCCTCACATGCGTTCCGAATGACAGAGAGTAGGCTGCCTCAATCCGGCATGGCCTTGTTGTCATTCAAATCGACGATGCCCTTGATCAGTCGGTAAGCCTTCCAGAGCCAGGCGACGACCCACACCAGCCAGGCC
>JAEWBA010000010.1 GCA_023391395.1 Pseudomonadota bacterium | reverse complement strand
ATACACCGTCGAAATCGGCGTCATCGCCGCCGTCTGACTCGTCAGGGCGCTCATGAAAACGGTCGTTCTCGGCGGCGGCGTCATTGGCGTGACGACTGCCTACTTCCTCGCCAAATCCGGTCGTGAGGTGCTACTGATCGACCGTCGCCCTTCGGTCGCGTTGGAAACCAGCTTTGCCAACGCAGGACTAGTCGCGCCAGGCCACTCCTACACGTGGGCTTCCCCGCGTGCGCCGAAAATTCTCTGGAAATCGCTGTTCGACGACGGCCAGGCGCTGGTGCTGCGCCCTCGACTGGACCCGCGCATGTGGGCGTGGTGCCTGAAGTTCTTGAAGAACTGCACGGCGGAAAAGTCGCGCATCAACACCACGCGCAAGCTCAAGCTTTGCCAGTACTCGCAGTCCCAACTGCAACAGATCACCGCAGCCGAAGGCCTGCAGTACGACGCGGTCAGCGGTGGTCTGCTCTATCTGTATCGCGACGAGCCGTCCTTCAAGCGCGGAATCGGCAACATGTCGATCCTCGCTGACGGCGGACAGAAAATGGAAACCCTGACAAGGGATGACGTCGTCGCCCGCGAGCCCAGCCTGGCCAAGGGGCGCGACAAGCTGGCCGGGGCTATCTTCTGCCCAAGCGACGAAAGCGGCGATGCGCACTTGTTCACGCGCGATCTGGCTCGCCGCTGCGAGGCGATGGGCGTGCAGTTCATGTTCGACACCGAAGTGCACGACTTCGAAGTAAGGAACTCGAAGATAGACGCCGTCATGACCAGCAAGGGCAGGGTGCAGGGCGGGGAATTTGTGCTTTCTCTCGGCTGTTACTCCCCGCTGCTCGCGCGCAAGCTCGGCTACAAGCTGCCGGTCTATCCGGTCAAAGGTTACTCAGTGACGCTGCCAATCGAAGCGCATCATGAGGCACCGGCCCTGGGCGGCGTGGACGAGAACAATCTCGTGGCATGGGCGCGCTTCGGCAATCGCCTGCGCTTGACCGCGACCGCCGAATTCACCGGCTACGACACCAAGCATACGCCAAAGGACTTCGAGCACATGCTCAATGTGGCCAGGGACTTGTTCCCGAATGGCGCGGATTTCAGCCGTCCGTCCTATTGGGCCGGCCTGCGCCCGATGACGCCGGAAGGCACACCGATCATCGGCAAGTCGCGCCATGCCAATCTGTACATCAACACCGGACACGGCCACATGGGCTGGACCATGTCCTGCGGTTCGGCGAAGGTGCTGTCCGACCTCATGGATGGCAAGCGCCCCGAAATCGATCTGACCGGAATGACCGTGGAGGAAGTAGCATGAGCACCGAGCTGCAAAACATTGAACACTTGCCGTTCACTCTGGACGGAGGGGTGTGCCACCGCGCTGCAATCGGATTGATCGTGCTCGCGACTGATCACACGATCGAACACGAGTGGCGCCAGATGATGCGAATCGACGGAGTTGGCCTATATGAAAGCCGGCTCTATAACTCCGCAAGCATCACGCCGGAGACATTGGCCGAGATGGAAAAGGACATCAAGGGTGCCACCGCGCTGATCCGTCCCGGGGTGCCCATGGATGTGATCGCCTTCGGCTGTACCTCCGGTGCCATGGTCATCGGCGAAGAGCGCGTGTTCGAGCGCATTCGCGAAGCCCGCCCCGGCATCGCCTGCACGACGCCGATTACCGCAGCCCTTGCGGGACTGAACGCGCTTGGCACAAGGCGGATCGCACTGTTGACCCCCTATGTCCGCTCGATCAACGAATGGATGCGCGGCTACATCGAGGAGCGCGGTATCTCGGTGCCGGTAATGGGGTCATTCAACCACGAGGACGATAACGAAGTTGCACGCATCGATTCCGATTCCATTGCCCGGGCCCTCATGGCCGTGGGTGCCTCGGACAAGGTCGATGCCGTGTTCGTCTCGTGCACCAGCCTGCGTGTTGCGCACCTCGTCGAGTCGCTTGAGGCACGCCTGGGCAAGCCGGTCCTGTCGAGCAACCATGCTATGGCGTGGCACAGTCTACGTCTTGCCGGCATTCGTGAGCCCATCCCTGGATGGGGAAGGCTGTTCCGGTGTTGGGGATAGAATTAGCGTCCCATTTTCCGGAGCAATTTCATGGCTAAGCAAAGAGACAGCAAAAAAAGCGTGGAGCGGCCCGTACGGCGCACCGGCCTGTCGACCAACGACTTGTACGACAAGCTCAAGCAGATGGCCGTGCTATACAAGATCAAGCCGGGAGAGCATGTCAACGAAATGGAACTCGCCCAGGAGTTTGAGGTTAGCCGCACGCCGGTACGCGAAGCGCTCAATCGCCTGGTTGCAGAGAACTTGCTGACTTTCCAACCCAACCGAGGTTTCTACGTGCGTGAGCTGGAGACCAAGGAAATCTTCGACTTGTACGAGCTGCGCAGGTCCATCGAAATGACCGCGCTTGACCTGGCGATCAGCAGGGCAACTGAGAAGGAATTCAAGGAATTGGGCGCCTTCTGGAAGAAGGTGCTCAAGCAGGCGGACAAGATCCCGACGACCGAACTCGTATTGCTCGACGAGGAGTTTCACCTGCGCCTTGCGGCGCTGTCGAAGAACGCCGAGATCACACGCACCCTTCAGTTGATCAACGCGCGCATTCATTTCGTGCGCTGGGTAGACCTGGAGGAACGCAAGCACGACGTGTACGACGAACATCTGGAGCTCACGCAGGCGCTGATCGAACGAGACGGGGTGAAGGCGCTCACCATACTCGATACGCACATCTCGATGCGCATGGAAGAAGTGGTCAAGGTGATCCAGGCAGGGGTGATGAAGTTATACGTGCGATAGCGGCGTATTTTCCATCTCTGTCGGCAGTTTTGTATTTAATCGCACCGAGCGAGTGCGAGCAGTAAAAAGTAACACTTAGAAGGCAGGCGCACGGCTTGAAGTGCATCAATGAGTTGATGCATTCCTGCAAACAGGGCAAGGCGTGCGAGGCGTGGGAGGAGACAAATGTGCTTTCGGAATCGGAGGCCGACTCATACGCCATGCAGATTTGCGGGGGGATAACACCACGGCGCTATCCCTTTTTTGACTGTAGTACGAGGAGGGTCCAATGATGAAAGTGAAGTCATTAAAGAATGTCGCCTTGGCACTGGCCATGGCGGCAGCAACGGTGCACGTTCATGCGGATGTGACGATCGGGGCGGTCCTGCCGCTGACGGGGGCCAGCGCAAGTATTGGCGAGGACCAGCGACGCAGCATGGAAATCGCAGTGGAGCGTATCAACGCAGAAGGCGGCGTGCTCGGCAAGAAGCTGCGCGTGATCATCGAGGATTCCGGCGGTAACGCTACCACCGCGCTGACTGCCGCGAAGAAGCTGGTTGGCATCGACAAGGTGCCGGTAGTCATGGGCGAGTACTCGTCGGGCATCACGATCCCGATCGCACAGTACATCGTCAAGGAAGGCGCCACTCACCTCAACATCGGCAGCTCGAGTCCGCGCGTGCGTGACATCGGCGATGGCGCTTTCAGCGTAATCGGCCTGGACGACAAATCGGCCAAGTTTGCGGCGGATGATGTCTATGCGCTCAAATACCGCAAGGTTGCCCTGATCGCCCCGAACAATGCCTACGGGCAGGGGGTGTCGCAAGAGTTCCGCAAGAACTTTGAGGCGCTGGGCGGCAAGGTCGTCGCCTCACTGCTGTACACGGCCGGCCAGTCCACCTACCGGCGCGAGCTGCAGCAACTTGAGCGTTCCCAACCCGACGTCTATGTCTACAGTGCCTACGGCCAGGAAGCGGCCGTGATCAACCGCGAAGCTTTCGAGCTGGGGATGGCGAAGACGCAGTGGTATGGTATCTACCTGACCATGTGCACGACCGACACTCCACCGCAAGTGGCGAAGGGTCAGATCGGTATCGAAGTCAGCAACATGACTCCGGGCGGCAAGTACTTCGAAGAGATCTATCGCAAGAAGTACAACGAGCCGTTCAAGTCCGCCTACAGCAGCTATGCCTATGACGGCGTGGCTCTTGCTGTTGCCGCGATCAAGCATGCCCAGTCGACCGAACCTGCCAAGGTCCGCGCAGCGGTTTCCGAGGTCGGCAAGAACTTCACCGGCGTCACCGGCGAGATCAAATTCGATGCCGACCGCCAGCGCACCGTGCAACCGTACAACAAGGTTGTCTACACCACCTCTGTTGAACCGCGCTAAAGCCTGAAACAGGCGCGCAGCGGGCAGTCATGCCTGTTGCGCGCGCCACGGAAGGAGAAGACGTGCTTCAGTTCCTGGTCGACACATTGATCCGTGCTGCGGACTTGGCCCTCGTTGCGGTCGGCCTCAGCAGTGTTTATGCCTTGATGAAATTCCCGAACATTGCGCACGTCCAGTACGCAGCGGCCGGCGCGTTCATCACGTATGCATTATTGCAGGTCGGCATGCCGTTCGTTGCTGCGCTGGCCGTAGCCTGTGTCATCACCGGCGTACTTGCGACCGCCCTGAACATTCTGGTGTTCGAGCGCCTCCTGCGCTCGGGACCGGCCATCGCCATGATCGGCTCGCTCGCGGTATCGATGATCATGGTCGCGATCATCCTTGGGTGGGCCGGGTCGCGCCCGCTGCGCTATCCGTTTGAAATCCTGCCACCGCTCCGGATCGGCGATGCGCGGATCAGCCAGGCGCAGATTTGGTCCATCGTCGCCTGCACGATTGCGCTGGCCACCTTTGCCACGGTGCTGTTCAAGACCAGCTTCGGACGCTCAATGCGCGCCCTGGCGGCCAATGCCCAGCTGGCCGCCGCAACGGGAGTCAATGGCCGCCGCATCACTAACTCGATTTCTTTCATCAGTGGCGCGTTCGCCGCGCTCGGCGGCACACTGCTCGCCATGACTACCGACGTGCACATGAACCTTGGCAATGATCTGCTGCTACCGGTGTTCGCAGCTGCGATCCTCGGCGGACTCGGCAATCCAATGGGCGCCGTGTTGGGTGCTGTCGTCATCGCACTGGGCGAGACGGCCATCACCAATATCAACTTCGGTTGGTTGATCGGGAAAGAGATTGCCTTCCTCCCCGTGACCTACATTTCGGCGGCTTCGTTCCTGGTCCTCGTGATCTGCTTGCTGTTCCGCCCGCAAGGCTTGCTGAGCCGGGAGGTGCGCCATGTTTGAATTCCTGATCCACGTGCTCGTCCTTGGCTGCATCTACGGGTTGGTTGCGCTGAGCCTGAACATGCAGGCCGGTGTCGCCGGGTTGATGAACTTTGGTCAGATCGTGTTCTTCGGGCTGGGGGCGTACGCGACCGGCATCCTCACCCACCACGGTGTCCCCGCCATCGTCGCAATGGCGGCAGGCGTCGTCGTCGCCGTGATCGTCGCGGCCCTGATCGCCCGTCTTGGCCGCACGCTAGCAGCGGACTACTGGGCGATCGCCACGCTGGCCGTGGCCGAGATCATTCGCATTATCGCGTTGAACGAGGCATGGCTCACCGGTGGCGCGCAAGGCGTCAGCAATATCCCGGCGCTGCTGCCGGACATGCCACGTCAGGCCGAGCGGTTCGCCTACCTCGCGCTGTGCGCATCGATCCTCGTGCTCGGCCTGCTGCTTTGCCGCCGCGTCACGGAAAGCGCATTCGGACGCGCTGTGCGACTGATGCGTGAAGAGCCTACCTATGCGATGTCGCTCGGCTACGACCTCGTGGCAATCCGCCGCAACGTGTTGATGCTCGGCGGCGCCATCGCCGCTATCGCCGGCTCGCTGTTTGCGCACTACCTGAGCTTTGCCGGCCCCGACCAGCTTCTGGCAGGTGAAACCTTCCTGATCTGGACCATGATCATGATCGGCGGCCTTGGCAATCACGCCGGCGTGATTGCCGGTGCCTTTCTGGTCCAGGCGCTCTACAGCGG
>JAEWBA010000358.1 GCA_023391395.1 Pseudomonadota bacterium | reverse complement strand
CCGTGAAACGACCCCGCGCCGATGATAGTGCTGAAACCAGTGTGAAAGTAGGTTATCGTCAGGCTGTTATAGAAAAACGCCTCCGGTAGAAATATCGGAGGCGTTTTGCTTTGTGCGCACTGCTTCTGCGGTGCATGCGGACTGCAGCTCGGCTTAAGTAATTACTACAAGCCGAGCTGGATGCTTAGAGCGGATAGCTAAGGCGTATTACGGCAAAATTGACGCCATTATTCGGTTGCTTGATGCCGCCGTTCGAGAAGTGCTGAATCTTCAGGCCGAGGGCCGCGCCGTTTTGGAAGACATAACCGATGCCGAGGTGGTCGCCGAACTGAAAGCGCGTCGATAGGCGGCGGCCATTGTTGTCGTACAGCCCGGACAAATAATGCGCGCCGATTCCGGCTTCAGCATAAGGACCTCTCAGATTATCCTTTTGAAAGCGAAACACCGGCGTGAAACCCAGGTCCGTAAGGTTCTGGGTGCTATTTGACCCCTGGAAGCGCTCGCCGCGCCACTGTGCCAGCGTCAGATCCCAATAGCCGCCGATATGGGTGCCATTGGACTTCCACCACTGTTTTTCCCAGTTCCATTGCAAACCTCCCCGCACCATCTTTGTCTTGTTGCCGCTGGCGAATTCCAGTGAGGCGGAGTCGACCGCATGAGCCGCGAGTGGCGAGAAAAGCAGTGTGCCGCAGACAGCGATAATTTTCCCTGCTAATTTTTTCTTCATTGATTCGTGCTTTGATTGTAAAGGGTGGTATTGATTGGGCGCGATCCACAAACCGGCCGCAAGCAATCATAGGTCATTTTTTTGGCAGTCGTGCAATCTCCAGCGTTTGCGGTGCTCGGCCTAATATGAAGAGTCGACAGCGTCGGCGAGTTTGCGAGGCATGCGTCCCGAGGCACGAGGTTGGCGCCATTGGTTAGTTTAAGGCTGGTACCCGGGCTCGGGCCGGCCGGGTACATCGACCTGCAGGTACAGCACACAGCCGGAAAGAGGATATCTTGCCAGTTCTTCCGGCGGGCGATTGTGGCGCGCGCTGGTGATGTAGAGCGTCCGGAAATCCTCGCCTCCGAAGGCCACCATGGTCGGACAGCGTAAAGGTAAACGGATTTCTCGCAACACTTCGCCTGCCGCGGACAGCCGCAAGATCCTCCCGCCTTCATACATTGCGCACCAGTAGGCGCCTTCGCTATCCACTGCGGCGCCATCAGGGCGACCGCCATAGTTTTGCGACTTGTCGGTCGAGAACTGCCGCAACACTCGGCTTTCTCCGAGGCTGGCGTCGTGCAGGTCGAAGTCGTAGGCCGTGATGCGATGGGCGGTCGTGTCCGTGTGATATAGCGTGCGATTGTCCGGTCCGAAGGCAAGTCCATTGGATACGGTCGCTCTGATCCCCGTATCCCGGCAGGCGCCGCGCTCTATGCAAAACAGTGGCGCAAGCGGCTGGTCGCGCGGCTCATAAAGGCTTCCCACCCATAGCCGGCCAACCGCATCGCAACGCCCATCGTTGAATCGCATTTTGCTGGTGTCATAAGGGGCGTCGGCGAACGGAGTCAGCGTGGCGCTCTTAGTGTCGAGCATGGCGAGGCCGGAGCGCAGCGCAACCACTAAGCTGCCTCCTTCGCACCAGGCTATGCACCCCGGCTCGGCCGGCATGGGCCAGGAGCGGTGTTCGTCGCTTGCGGGGACATGGCAATGTACGGCTTTTCCCGCTATGTCGATCCAGTACAGTGCTTGTTCGACCGGGTGCCAGAGCGGACATTCGCCCAGCGCCATCGGCGAGCCGAACAAGACATGGATTTCGTCCATCGGCATGGCTTGCTCCTTATAATGCGGATGCGACATTATGCATTGGAACCCGGTCCGCCAAGGAGCACGCTTGAGCCATCCTTCATCTCCGTCAACACCTCTCCTCACAGTGGCTTTTCTCGGGATCGGCCTGATGGGAAAACCCATGGCCTGCCGCCTTTTGCAGGCTGGCTATTCATTGCGCGCATGGAACCGTACCAAGCCAAAAGCGGAAGTCTTGGCTCCTTTCGGAGCCTACGTTGCAGACTCGCCCGCCGACGCCGTTGCCGGCGCGAACATAGCCATCTGCATGCTGGAAGCAGGCCCCGCCGTTGCCGCAGTGATCGACCTCGCGATGCCGTCATTGCGTCCCGATGCGCTGGTGATCGACATGAGTTCGACGCGCCAGTCCGAGGCGCAAGCACTGCATGCAGTCCTGGCAAAGCATGGTGTTGCGTTCATCGATGCGCCCGTGTCCGGGGGCGTGCTCGGTGCCGAGGCCGGTTCCCTCGCCATCATGGCAGGAGGTGCGCCTGAGGACTTCGATCGTGCCAAGCCGGTGCTGCAAGTCATGGGCCGGCCGACGCTCGTCGGTCCCGCCGGTTGCGGTCAATTGGCAAAGCTCTGCAATCAACTGATTGTCGGCGCAACGCTCGACATCGTCGCCGAAGCTCTGCTGTTGGCACAGGCTGGCGGTGCTGACCCCGCCGCGGTGCGGCAGGCGATACGCGGAGGTTTCGCCGAAAGCCGCATCCTGGAAGTGCACGGGCAGCGCATGCTGGATCGTAACTTCATGCCGGGAGGACAGATCAAGAGCCAGACCAAGGATTTGGAGAATGTCCTCATCGCAGCCGCAGCTGCGGGCCTGACCCTCCCGGTCACGGAACTGGTGACACAGCACTACCGCAGTATTCTCAACGATTTGCCGAATGCTGACCAATCCGCTGCCCTGCTGGCCCTGGAGCGGAGCAACCCCGGCAAACGGCTTGGCAGCGGCAAGGATCAACTGCCGTGATGCCGAGTCGCAGGCTGGGGCCGCGCCCTGATCCTGCGCTCGCAATCTTCCTCCTCACTCAACGGTTTTATGAAAGCCACGTTTCAAGAACGCACCGACTGGCGCGCCGTCTGGCGCCTGATCAAACCCTATTGGATATCGGAAGAAAAATGGAAGGCGCTCGCGTTGCTGGTGACAGTTGTCGGCCTGGCGCTGGGGATGGTCTATCTGAATGTGCAGTTCAATGCGTGGAATCGGGATTTCTACAATGCGCTCGAGAACAAGGACTTCGAAGTCTTCAGGGAACAGTTGTGGCGTTTTTCCTATCTAGCATTCATCTACATTGCGGTCGCGATCTACCGCATCTATCTGACGCAGGCATTGGAGATCGGCTGGCGTGCCTGGCTTACTCGCCAGTACATGGATGACTGGCTGGCGAATCAGACCTACTACCGCATCGAGCAAAATCACGCCGCCGACAATCCGGACCAGCGTATTGCCCAGGACCTCGCTCTCCTAACCACCGGGGCGCTTTCGCTATCCCTCGGCTTGCTTTCGAGCGTCGTGTCGCTGGCTTCCTTTATCGGCATCCTGTGGTCGGTCAGCGGTCCGATATCCTTCTTGCTTGGAACCTGGGATATCACCATTCCAGGTTACATGGTGTGGTTCGCCATCGCCTATGCCGGCCTAGGCTCGACTCTGGTTTGGTGGATAGGTCGCGCGCTGGTCGGACAGAATTTCCAGCAAGAGCGTTTTGAGGCGGATTTCCGCTTCGGCCTGATTCGTATCCGCGAAAATGCGGAGCAGGTTGCCCTGTACCGTGGTGAAGCGCAGGAGCGCGCGCAACTGGGAGCGCGATTTGTGCATATCCGCGACAACTGGTGGGCCATCATGCGCACGACCAAGCGCTTGAACGTGGCATCCACCTTTTACGCCCAGTTCGCGATTATCTTCCCATTTCTGGTCGGGGCTCCGCGCTATTTCAGCGGTGCCATCACCCTGGGTGGGCTGATGCAGATCAGTTCCGCATTTGGCCAAGTCCAGGATGCGCTGTCCTGGTTCGTCAATGCCTTCAGCTC
>JAEWBA010000301.1 GCA_023391395.1 Pseudomonadota bacterium | reverse complement strand
GCCTTCGAGGGCGGCATGGATCACCTGATCGTACTGATTGAAGTGCAGGCTGCGCTGCGCCTTGTGCTGCTCGAATCCGCGTTGCCGCAGCCATTCGCGCCAGCGCAGCAAGGGCCGTCCCGGATCGTCCAGTTCCAGCCAGGTCTGCTGCAGCAGGGCCTGGCGCGATGCAAAGGCTTGACGCGCAATTGAAGGCCGCGCCACCGGCACCACGATCTCGTCGAACAAGTGGATGGCATCGCGCGGCGCCTGGCTGCGCGGGCAATAGCGCAGCGCCAGATCGATACCTTCCTTCTGCAGGTCGAGCACCAGATTGCTGGTCGCCAGCCGCACGTCGATGTCAGGATGCAAGGCGTGGAAGACTCCGAGGCGGGGAAGTATCCACAGCGAAGCCACGCCTATGCTTGCCGAAACCGTCACGGGGCGCGTGCGCGCATCGCCGCGCAGGGTCTCGGTGAATTCGGCCAGCCGGTCCATCCAGGGTGAGGCGAGCTGGAACAATTGCTCGCCCGCTTCCGTGAGCGCGATGGCGCGATGCTTGCGCACGAAAAGAGGCTGCCCGAGCCGCTCTTCCAGGGCCTGGATCTGCCGGCTCACGGCAGACTGGGTCAGGCACAGGTCCTCCGCCGCCAGCGTGATGCTCCTGCGGCGCGCGGCAGCGACGAAGCCTCTGAGGGCGTCCAGGGGTGGCAGGGAAGAGAGCTTGGTGTACATGAATATCCTTCATGCATGACATGCGCAAATTGCGGCCGGGCCGGGAAGCGCAGGGGCTACACTGGCCACAAGCGGGGCTTCGTGGATTGTAATGCAATGCACAAACATGCATCGGTCGCATGCGAAAAGAGCGTCCGCCATTCATGGAGAGGGGTATCGTATGCAAGAGATTCAGGAACGGGCAGGCCGGTTCGCAAGTCTGCATCGCAGGGAGGGCGCTTTCGTGATTCCCAATCCCTGGGATGCCGGAAGCGCGCGCCTCCTGCAGGCCAGCGGCTTCGAGGCTTTGGCCACCACCAGCGCGGGATTCGCGTTCTCGCAAGGGAAGCTGGACGGCGAAGTGACGCGCGATGCCGTGCTCGCGCATTTGCGGCAAATCTGCGCGGCCACCGATCTCCCAGTCAGCGCCGATTTGGAGAACGGATACGGCGACAGTCCGGACGAAGTCGCCGAAACAATACGGCTGGCTGCGCAATGCGGGATCGTCGGCGCTTCCATCGAAGACGTGCGCAAGGATGGCGGAGCCAGCGTGTACGAAGTGGACCTCGCCGTCGAACGCATCCACGCCGCGGCAGAAGCCGCGAAGTCGCTGGGCTTTCCCTTCATCCTGACGGCGCGGGCGGACAATTACGTCGCCGGCCGCCCCGATCTGGCCGACACCATCGCACGGCTGCAGGCCTACCAGGAAGCGGGCGCCCAGGTCTTGTTTGCGCCCGGCGTCAAGAGCGCCGAGGAGATTGGCGCCATCGTCACTTCGGTGGATCTGCCCGTCAATGTCATGGCCGGCTTCCCGGGATTCGATCTCGGCGTCCAGGATTTGGCTGCGCTTGGCGTCAAGCGCGTCAGCGTCGGCGCATCGCTGGCGCGCGCGGCGCTCGGCTGCCTGCTGCGCGCGGCGCAGGAGTTGCGCGACACCGGCA
The DNA here is from genome assembly GCA_023391395.1 of Pseudomonadota bacterium. Taxonomy (GTDB): domain Bacteria; phylum Pseudomonadota; class Gammaproteobacteria; order Burkholderiales; family Burkholderiaceae_D; genus Noviherbaspirillum. The sequence goes on along the minus strand of JAEWBA010000301.1, from coordinate 1,557 downwards.
CCTACGGGTATGCGCGCACCGCCTTGAGCGCGACGGAGTTGAAGGCCTTGTTTCGCTGAGGGTCTTGCCTGGTAGCTCCGGTCCGAAGCGTCCTAGATGACGCGCAGGCGGATATACGGCCTGGACGGCAGCCAGGCGCGCTTGCGCGCAAGGCCGCCATCGGCAAGCGGAAGCACTTCGATCCCGACCGGCCGGCCGATGTCGGCAGTGGAGAGATAAGTCGTCTGCTTCGCCCCCGAGACTAAGTGCTGCTCGCCAGGACGCAGGATGGTGTCCTCGTTATCGCTGCTGCGCGTCAGCCACACCTGTCCCCACAGGCAGCGCACGAGCGCCGGCCCCTCCGTTGCCAGAACCGCGCCTTGCCACGCCGCCAGCGTGACAGTGACACTGCCGGCGCAGCCATTCTCGCGGTTGCTGCGCGGCGGCGCGAAGGACACCGAGGTCGACAGTTGAGCTCCCGGTGCGGCGACGCTGTTCATGCCTATCCTTTCTGCGAAATCCCCATGGGCGCCTGCGGACGCTGCGGCGCAGGCATTCCCGCATTGGCTGGCGCGGGCCTGCGTGGCTTTCAGTGTAGAGAGGACGTGGCACGGCTCAAGTGCAATTCCTGCATGACTTGCATGCGAATGGCGCATACGGTGCGACTGCCTGGGCCGGCGCGTCCTACGCATTTCCATGGCACATGCAAGTCATTCGAAATTCTCGTTTGCGCCTGCCCTGCCGCCTCATGACAATGCCCATCAGGAAGTGCGCGGCAGGCCAGTTCCAGGCCGCGCTTTCGAAAAACAGACAATGCGTTGCGTCGCTCGGCGATGCGCACAGGCGCTTCAAGGGAACCATGGAAAACGAACTGTCTCGCCAATACCCGCTCGGCGCCGCTGTGAACCGGAGCGATGCCCTGATCGGGACATTGTGCGGCCTCGCGGTCATCGCCATCTTTGCCGGTTTTACGCTGGCCTCGCGCGTCGGTTTCTCGACGGCGCTCACGCCCATGGATATCGTGATGGTGCGCTTCGGCGTCGGCGGCGCGATCCTGCTCCCCGTGTTCCTCGGCCATCGGCTCGCCGGGCTTTCTTTCGCTCGCGCCTCGGCTCTTGCCTTCACCGGCGGCCTGGGCTTCGCGCTGATCGCCTACACCGGCCTGTCGCTCGCGCCGGCCAGCCATGGCGCGGTGATCATGCATGGCAGCTTGCCGCTGTTCACCTATCTGATTCTGCGATTCCTGGCCGGCGAGCGCGCCGACAGGCGCCGCCGGACCGGTCTGGTTCTGATCGCTGCCGGTGTCGGCGCAATGGCCTACGACAGTCTGCGCGGTGCCAGCCTGCGCCAGTTGATCGGCGATGGATTGCTGCTGCTGGGCGCGCTGTGCTGGTCGAGCTACGGCGTGCTGGCGCAGCGCTGGCAGGTGCGGCCGACCGTTGCCGCCGCCATCGTCGCGGTCTTCTCCATGCTCGCCTACCTGCCGGCTTATCTGCTGTGGGGCGGCTCGGGCTTGCTCGAGGCGCCTCTGCCCGATGTGCTGCTGCAGGTGTTGGTGCAGGGCGTGATCGTCGGCGG
>JAEWBA010000250.1 GCA_023391395.1 Pseudomonadota bacterium | reverse complement strand
GTTCCGCTCCGGCTGGCATGCGCGATTCTCCGATCCGGGACTGATGCTGCTCCAGATCTCGACAGCCTTGGCGACGATGCTCTTGGTGGCCTACCTGGAGCGGGTCACGCAGATCGCCCTCGTGCCTTTCATGCTGATCGCATTTTCCTTTGGCATCTTCCGGCTATCGACCCTGGCATTGACCGTGATGGCCGTAGCCTGCCTGGGCGCCTACCTGGGCATCGTATTCGCGCATGGACACGACGAAGGCTTTGCCTATGGATTCCGGGCCGACCTCATGCAATGGTTCGTTCTGGCGCTGACGCTGCCCGGCATGATCGTGGTCGGCAAGCAAATCCAGAACCTGCGGCAGTTGCTGAACGCAACGCGATACCAACTCGAGCATTACGAAGAGAAATCGATTCGGGACGAACTGACCGGCGTATACAACCGGCGCCGGCTGCAGGCCGAGCTGGAACAGGCGAGGATGCAGGCCAACGCGGACGGTATGCCGTTCTCGATCTGCCTGATCGATGTCGACCATTTCAAGGAAATCAACGACAGCAGCGGCCACCTCGCGGGCGACCGGATTCTGCGCGATTTCGCCCAAGTGGCGCGCGCCAGCATCCGCGACAGCGATATCTTCGGGCGTTACGGCGGCGACGAATTCCTGCACATCCTGCCGGAAACCGATCTCAAAGGCGCGGTCATGCACGCCGAGCGCCTGCGCGTGTATGCGCATTTCCTCGACTTCCAGAAGCTGCTGCCGCAAAAGCATATTTCACTCTCCATCGGCGTGGCGCAATACCGCCGTGGCGAGAGCATCACCGAACTGATTGCGCGCGCCGACTCGGCCCTGTATCGGGCCAAGCAAATGGGACGCAATCGGGTGGAGTGGGCGGAATAATCGCCAAGGATGAAGGGAGCGCCGTCAGGCGTCACCCGCGCGCGCTGCACATACCGCGAGCAGCAGCTTCTTGACCGGCGCCGGCAGTGGTGCCGCCGCCAGTTTTTCGGTGCCATACCAGACATGCCGCGCTTCGCCGGCATACTCTTGGCGCCGCGCCAAGTGCACCCGGTAAGGCGATACGTGCAGCTTGAAGTGCGTGAACACATGCCCGAAAGGCGGCAGCCGCTCCCAGGATGCCGGAATGCCGAAGGGCGCCACCGCCTCGGCCAGTCTTTGCTCGACTTCCTGTGTTTGCATCGTCAGGTCGAAGGCCATTCCCTCCACCTCCGGCAAGGACAGCAGGCCACCCCAGATGCCGCTGGCGGGCCGCTGTTCGAGCAACACATCCCTGTCGACGGTCACGACCAGCATCGCGGTGTGTCTTTCGGGGAGCGTCTTTCTGGGTTTGCGGGCGGGTAGTTCATTGGTGCGCCCGCTTGCCCGTGCAACGCAACGGCGCGCCAGCGGACATACGTCGCATGAAGGCTTGCCGCGGCTGCAGAGCGTTGCGCCGAGGTCCATCAAGCCCTGGGTATAGGCTTCGATATCGCCTTCGGGCAGCAAAGATACGGCGCGCTGCCACAAGCCATCCTCGACCGGCTTGGAGCCGGGATAGCCTTCGACGCCGAAAACCCGGCACAACACGCGCTTGACATTGCCGTCTAGGATGGCGGCACGCGCTCCATATGCAAAAGCGGCAATCGCGGCAGCCGTCGAGCGGCCGATGCCGGGCAGTTCGGCCAGTGCGGCAGGATCCGCGGGAAACCGGCCGCCATGTTCGGCAACGATGCGCTGGGCACAGCGATGTAGATTGCGCGCGCGCGAGTAATAACCCAGTCCGCTCCAGCAGGCCATGACGTCTTCGGCCGGCGCCGCAGCCAGGGTAGCCACATCGGGGAAGCGCTCGAGAAAGCGCCGGTAATACGGGATCACCGCCGCGACCTGGGTCTGTTGCAGCATGACTTCGGACAGCCAGATGCGGTAGGCGTCGCGCGTGTTTTGCCAGGGCAGATCGTGCCGTCCATGCAGCTTTTGCCATTCGACGATTTCCTCGGCAAAGCTGCGGTCGGTCCCGGCCGGGGTATTGCGATCGGCGAATTCACTCTGCCGATCTAGAACTTTTTTCATCGCGTGTCTTGAGTTGGAGGTTCGTTGAAAATGAAAAGTGATGCAATCGGTGTCAGGTTAGGCGCAAAACGGAGCAAGGGTAGCTCCCTTGCGAGTATTTGCAACGACACATGGCATCGATTTCATCGCTTTTCTTCAACGAATTTCTGACTCAAGACACTAGGCTGCAGCCTTGAGCGCCGTGAGTTCCGCAGCAGCGGCTTTCTTCAATTCGTCTTCCAGCAAGGAGAGCGTCTTCTTCTGCGCATCCAGATCGGCCTGCAGCTTTTCCAACGCCTGTACCTTTTCTTCCAGGTTTTCAGTTGCTTCGTGGATGCGCTCGATCGACTGCCGGCGCTTCTTCAACTGCTTCTTGTGTTCCCAGATCTGCGCTTCCAGCGGCGCCATCACGACCTTCAACCAGGCCTCCACATCGCGATTGGCTTGCAGGAAGCTTTGCTTGACGCGCGAAGCAATGGAATCGAAGAATTTCTGCATCAATACCACCTGCGGCGTGGTCAGAATGGCCGTGGTGTTGAACTGCTTGTGATAGACGCCTTCGATCATGCGTATCTCTTCGCGGTACTTGTCGAGCGAGAAAGGCATCGGAGTGGACAGGGCCAGGCCATGTTCGGTGGAGAACTTGCGGTACATGACCGTCATCATTTCCGCGATTTCCTCGATCCGCTGGCCGGACAGGTCGAGGTTGGTTTGCACACGCTCGAAGAAGCCCCTCACTGCCTGGCGCAAGCCGGACGAGAACTTGCTCTTGTCCATTTCGCTGCGGGTATTGCGGATATCGTCTTTCAGCACGTCCATGCCGAGGCTGGTGAACACCTCGGTGGATAGACGCGTGAATACCGCCCGCGTGCCCTGCAGCTTGAGCAGGCTGTTGTCGAATTCCTTTTTCTCCAGGTCGATGCGCTTCATCATATGGCTGATGATGTTCTGGTTCTTGCCGCGCAGGCTTTTCAATTCCACCAGTTGCTCAACCACGTTGCGCAGGCGCGAAGCCAGCAAGGCTTGGCGCGAAGCCGTCAATTCCTCGATCTCGGAGGAGAGCTGGGCACGGATGATGTTCTGCTTGCCCGGAATCAGTTCATTGGACAAGGCGCTTTCCAACTGCGGCAGCCGGCTCTTGGCGAGCAATCCGGCATCGCGGTTCACCTTGCCCACCAGGCCCTTCTGGGCGGAGACGGGAAACACCTGCTGCGGCGTCAGCTCCAGCGTCTGCGCGACACTGCTGACCTGGCTGGCGATCTGCTCCTCGACTTCGGCGGCGCTGCGCAATTCGTCCCACATGCTGTCGATCTTGTTCAGCACTACCATGCGACCCGCGCCACCGCCGATATGCTGGCGCCAGACCTCGATATCGCTCTTGGTGACGCCGGTATCGGCAGCCAGCACGAACAGCACCGCATGCGCATTCGGAATCAGGTTGAGGGTCAGCTCGGGCTCGGTGCCGATGGCATTGAGGCCCGGCGTATCGATGATGACCAGTCCCTGCTTCAGCAAGGGATGCGGGAAATTGACGATGGCATGTCGCCATTGCGATATTTCGACCATCCCGGCGGCATCGACCGCATGAGCCGCGTCCGGGTCGGTTTCGTCGTACAAGCCATAGCTCTTCGCTTCCGCCACCGGCACGCGCTTGGTCAGGCTGACCTGCTTGAAGGCTTCCAGCATGCCCTCGCCGGAGGAAATGTCCAGCGGGAGCACGTTCCAGACCTGGCTGTGTTCCTTGAATTCCGTGGTGGACTGCGCCTGGGCCCGGGTTTCGATAGGGAGCAGCCGGATCGACGGCGGAAGCGTCTCGTCGTACAGCAACTCGGTCGGGCACATGGTGGTGCGGCCGGCGGAGGAAGGCAGGATGCGCTGACCGTAGTCGGCAAAGAAAATCGCATTGATCAGTTCCGACTTGCCGCGCGAGAACTCGGCAACGAAAGCGATCGACAACTTGTCGTCCCCGAGGCGGGCCAGCAGGCGGGCGATGCGCTGCTCGCTGGCGGCGTCAGTCAGTTCCGACACGCCGGTCCAGGCACGGTAGCGTTCGAGCGCGGCCGTGACGCTGGTGCGCCAGGCGCTGTATTCCTGGAACTTCTGTACCAGATTGCTCACCTTATCCTCGCTTGTTGCGGTGTGTTTCCCCGAATCTAGCATTGGCACCTATTTTTGACAATTTGCGCAATAAAAGGTGGAGCGCTGCCCTTGCCGGATTTGCCGAATTGGCGCATTGCAGATGCGGCAAGCCAGCCCGGCGCGGTCATACACGAAATAACTTTGCTGAAAATATCCTGGCTTGCCGTCGGAACCCACGAAATCCCGCAA
>JAEWBA010000153.1 GCA_023391395.1 Pseudomonadota bacterium | reverse complement strand
GTGCCGCTTCGCTGACCATGGGCGTGCCGCTCAGCGTGACTGCGCTGGACGCCGGCCGGCCGATCAGCCTCGCGCTCGGCCGCGAATTGCTGGTGTATTTACCGCCGCCGGCGGCCGGCCATGCCTGGTCGCTGGCGATGCCGGCCGACGGTGCCTTCATCGCCCGACAATCCGATGACGGTGCGCCAGTGTGGCGCCTGCTCGCGGCCCGGCGCGGACAGCAGGCTGTGCGTTTCGGATACGGCTTGGCAACATCTCCTTCAACGCCGCCTGCGCAAATCCTTGCCTATCCGATCACCGTGTATTGACGCAACTCAAGGACATTGCCTTTCGGCATGTGCGTCCCAGGCCGATCTCCGACAATAGTGCGGTGCCGGCTTGGCGCCGGCGTGCAATCATTGAATCGGAATCCCATGCCCCTGCAAGATCAATTGTGGGTCGAGCCGGTCGGCGACCTCATCATCGCGCGTGTGCGCGGCGAACCGACCGAAGCCCTCCTCGCCGAGTGCCAGGAGCGGGTGCTGCAACTGGTGAACGATACCGGCCGCGACCGCGTGCTCTACGATGCCCTGGAGATGGAGCCGCCCCACGTCGACGTTGTCATCTCGCAGCAGAAGCTGGACCAGCGCCTGGGCCTGGTGAAGCTGCGGCGCGCCATCGTCGTTCCCAACAGCCGGCTGGCCTACCTAGCGCGCATCGCCTTCGGCGAGGGCGAACACCGCGTGTTCTACAGCGACATGACGTCGGCGATCAAGTGGCTTAGCGAGGGGCCGGGCAACGCCTGAGACCTCGGCTATGTTTGCAAAGCTACTGCGCGGCCCGGCTTTCGGTCTGCGGTGCTCGGCGTACACCTTGTACGCGTCCGCTCCTTGACCAAAATCCGGGCCGCTCGCTACGCTTATCAAACAGAACCTAAGCGGCTTCGGCAGCAATCCGCTCGCGCATCGCGGCGTCCGGCATGGGGCCGCGTCCCGCCGCCATGTTGTCGCGCACATGCGTCGCCTTGGAAGTGGCCGGTATGGCGCAGGTCAGCGCCGGATGCGAGACCACGAACTTCAGCAGCAGCTGCGCCCAGCTCGTGCACTCGATGTCGGCAGCCCAGGGCGGCAGTGGCTTGCCGCTCAAGCGCCGCAGCAATCCGCCGCCGCCGAAGGGGCGGTTGGCGATCACCGCCACGCCGCGTTCCGCCGCCAGAGGGAGAAGCCGCTTCTCGGCCTCACGCTCGCCCACCGAGTAATTGATCTGCAAAAAATCGACCGGCTGTGCGGCGATCACGCGCGCGACCGCATCATGGGCGCTCGCGGTGTAGTGCGTGACCCCGATATAGCGCACCCGGCCGGCGCGCTTCCATTCGCGCAGGGTGGCGAGATGGGTGTCGGTATCGACCAGGTTGTGCACCTGGATCAGGTCGATGGGATCGGCACGCAGCTTCTTCATCGATTCCTCCATCTGCGCAATGCCCGCCTTCCGCCCCGAGGTCCAGACCTTGGTGGCGATGAAAAGCCGCGGCCGCAAGCCGAGGCTGGCGATCAGGTCGCCGGCGACTTCCTCGGCCTGACCGTACATGGGCGAGGAATCGATCAGCTTGCCGCCTTCCGCGGCAAAGATTTTCAGCACCTCTTCCAGCGGCGCGCGCTCGCTGCGTCCCGCTCCCACGTCGAATGTCTGCCAGGTGCCCAGCCCGATTACGGGCAGGGATTCGCCGCTGGAGGGAATGCGCCGGCTCAGCAGCGGTGCCGGCGAGGAGGATGCCGCGCCGGCGAGGCCCATGCTGCCGGCCATGCTGCCGGCGGCGATCATGCGCAGCGCATCACGTCGATTGATTGCCATCATGTCGTCTCCCGATGAGATAAGCCGTTATTGCCCATGCCAGCGCTGCCGGAATGGCGGCGAGCGCGATGGCATCCATTCCGGCCGCGCGTACTGCCGTTGTCAACCATGCGGCGCTGGCATCGCTGGCGCGATAGACGGCCGTGTCGATGAAGTTCTTGGCCTTGTAGCGGCTTTCGGCATCGATAGCGGTATAGACCATTTCCCGTCCCGGTTTGCTGAAGGCGAATTCACCGGCGCGGTGCAGGACCTGCACTGCGGCAACGGAAGCGGCCGTGCGCAAGGACAGCCAGGCGCTGCCGGCCAATGCGATCAGCCCGGTCATGACCACGAGCGGGGCCGCCGGCAAGGCCACGCGCAATCCCCAGCGCTGCACCAGTTGCCGCGTGCCGATCAGTTGCAGCAGAAGCGCCGCGATATTGACCGCCAGATCGAGCTTGGCAAAAAAGGCGGTGCGCTCGCCCGCACTGGCATAACGCTTGCCCGCCAGATCGACCAGCTCCACGTACAGCACGGTCGATACGGTGGTATAGCAAATGACGAGGAAGGCCAGGCTGCGCAGCGTGGGCGATTTCAGGACCAGCGCAATTCCGGCCAGCACCGAACCGCCGAGTGGGCGCGCTGCCTGGCCCGCGCCATCCGGCCTGTGCCGCTGCAAGGCGGACATGCAGGCAATCGCCACACCCAGCAGCAAGGCCGATAGCACGAGGAGGATCGAAGTCTCGACGCGGTGCGCCAGGAAGGCCGTCAGCGCCGGTCCCGACAAGGCGCCCGCGGTGCCGCCGGCCGCAATGTAGCCATACAAGCGGTGCGATTCGTCGGTGGAAAAGCAGTCTCCGGTTTTGCTCCAGAACAGCGATACGACGAAGAGATTGAAGACGCTCAGCCAGACGAAGAAGGCCGCAGCCACCGCCCGGCCGGGGCCAGCCACGAAGGCCAGGTAAAAGCCGAGCAGGTTGAGGATGACGAAGCCATACACCGCCGGCAGCACATGGCGGCGCGGCAGGCGTCGCACGACGTAACCGAACAGCGGCACGATGGCCAGCGTAAACAGCAGGGTGGCGCTGAACAGCCATTGCAGCTTGCCTGCGCCAAACTGCACCGCCATGGCATCGCGCACCGGACGCAGCAGGTAGTAGCTGCACAGGACGCAAAAGAAGGCAGAGCCGGCAAGCACCACGCGTGAGAGTTCGCCGCGTTGCAAGACAGCATGCGCGGGACGCTTCCCGGTTGCGGAGGGCTGTTCGGTGCGCGGCATGGCCTCCTCGGGCTAAAGTGCGCGGATTCCAAGCGTGCCGGTCAATAGTGCACTGCCCACTGTCCTCGACGAGCAGGGCGAGGAGAAATTTATTCCCTTGCTTCGCCTTTGACGCATGAGATTCCTTGCTGCACTCGGAATGACAGTTTTTTACTTTGCGATCACGGTCTAGAATTCTTCCTTGCGTAAGGGTATCCGCTTGCAAGTGGATACCCTTACGCAGGCGAATGGCATGCCATCCAAAAACTCCTGCTGCACCTATGCTCGGAATGACAACTTGCCCTCCGTCCCCGCTCAAGCTGCCGGCGGTCCCTCGCGCAGCATGGTCTTGATGCCGCGGATCGCCTGGCGGATGCGCGCCTCGTTCTCGATCAGCGCGAAGCGCACGTACTCGTCCCCGTATTCGCCGAAGCCGATGCCGGGCGAGACGCACACCTTGGCTTTCTCCAGCAATTGCTTGGAAAATTCCAGCGAGCCGAGATGGCGCCAGGCTTCCGGTATGCGCGCCCAGATATACATCGAGGCTTTCGGCTTTTCCACCGGCCAGCCGGCCTCGTTCAAGCCCTTGGCCAGCACGTCGCGCCGGCTCTGATACTGGGCGCGGATGTGCTCGACGCAAGTCTGGTCGCCTTCCAGGGCGGCGATCGCCGCCACCTGCACCGGCGTGAAGCTGCCGTAGTCATGGTAGCTCTTGATGCGCGCCAGCGCCGCCACCAGTTCGCGGTTGCCGACCATGAAGCCGATGCGCCAGCCGGCCATGTTGTAGCTCTTGGACATGGTGAAGAATTCCACCGCGACTTCGCGCGCGCCCGGGACCTGCATGATGGACGGCGCCTTCCAGCCGTCGTACACGATGTCGGCATAAGCGAGATCGTGCACCACCAGGATGTCGTGCTCCCTGGCCAGCTTGACCACGCGCTCGAAAAAGTCGAGCTCGACGCATTGTGCGGTCGGATTGGACGGAAAGCCCAGCACCATCATCTTCGGCTTGGGATAGCTTTCGCGGATGGCGCGCTCCAGTTCGGCGAAGAAATCCACTTCCGGGCTCATGCGCACGGAACGGATTTGCGCGCCGGCGATCACCGCGCCCCAGATATGGATCGGATAACTGGGATTGGGCACCAGCACCGTATCGCCACGGTCCAGTGTCGCCAGCATCAGGTGCGCCAGGCCTTCCTTGGAACCGATGGTGACGATGGCTTCGGTATCGGGATCGATTTCGACGTCGTAGCGTTTCTTGTACCAGTGCGAGATCGCCCGCCGCAGGCGCGGGATGCCCTTGGACGCCGAGTAGCCGTGCGTGTCGGGGCGTTTGGCGGTGTCGATCAGCTTGTCGACGATGTGCTGCGGCGTCGGGCCGTCGGGATTTCCCATCGACAGATCGATGATGTCTTCGCCGCGCCGTCGCGCAGCCATCTTCAGTTCGGCCGTGATATTGAAAACGTAGGGGGGAAGGCGATTGATGCGCGAAAAGCTGCGCGGATTTTGGGACATGATTTTCCTTTGACGTAAGCGCCCGGAACCGTCCGAGCGACGTTGGCGGTTGCAGGTGCCGCCGGCTTCGATTCTATCCAGGCAATGACAAGGCGGCAACGTGCCGATCGCTATTTCCGGGCAATTCTTTCTTGTCATACCCCTTTATCAATCCTTGTGTACTGTCCAAGCCACAGTCGCAGCCTGGACCGCTCCCTGCCGTGCGAACCGGCTTCTTGTTGAATCCACGGAATTTTTTTGCGGCAATTACGGTCGGAGCAGGCATGCATCAAGGCATGATTGCCGCCGGGTGCTGAAATCGATAAGGGCCGCCGTCGGCCCTGTCTTGTTCCTGTTGAAGCGATAACGTGTGATCCGCATGCCCCTCCTTGCCCGCCCGTTTGCCCTCGCCGCGTTGTTCACGCTGGCGGTGAAGCCGCTCGCGGCCGCGGCGCTCGAAACCGGCAGGCTGATCG
>JAEWBA010000115.1 GCA_023391395.1 Pseudomonadota bacterium | reverse complement strand
CCGAGGTGCTTGCGACTCGCCTGCTTAGCCTCGATCAAGACTTGCGCGACATCCATATCAGGCAGCAGGTTCAGTCTCAACACCGCGCCGGGCCGCCAAAAGCTGGAAATCTGCAGCACGGCCGGCCCCGACAGGCCGCGATGGGTAAACAGCAAATCCTCGCGGAATTGGCCGCGCTCTTTTTTCTCGCCGGCCTCGACTTCCACTTCCAGCGAAATGCCGGCCAACGGTGCAAACGGCTGCCAAGTCGCTTGATCGAAAGTCAGCGGCACCAGCGCCGGACGGGGCTCGACCAGCTTCAGATCAAACTGGCGCGCGATACGGTAGGCGAAATCGGTGGCGCCGATCTTCGGTATAGATAATCCGCCACTGGCAACAACGACGCGCTCGGCCAGAATTTCGCCGGCATCGGTATCCAGACGAAACAACGCCCCGGACTTGCCTATTGCCGCCACCTTGCAAGGCATGCGCCACGCCACCCCGCCAAGCTCGCATTCGGACTTGAGCATGGCGATGATCTGTTCCGCCGATTCGTCGCAGAACAGTTGCCCCTTGTGCTTCTCGTGGTAACCGATGCGGTAACGCTTGACCAGGCCGAGAAAATCCTGGGGCGTGTAGCGCGACAAGGCGCTGCGGCAGAAATGCGGATTCTGCGACAGGTAATTGGCTGGGCCGGCGTAGAGATTGGTAAAGTTGCAGCGGCCGCCGCCGGAGATGCGGATCTTTTCGGCCAGCTTGTTTGCGTGATCGATCAGCACGACTTTCCTGCCGCGCTGGCCGGCGACGGCGGCGCACATCATGCCGGCCGCGCCCGCGCCGATGACGGCGACGTCGTAGTGTTTTGCCATGGTTTGCAGATTCGGAAGAAGCCGTGATTTTAAGCGACTCAGCCGGCGTGGTCGTTCTCTTCTCTGCTGCGAATCTGCTTGGCGACATTCAGGCAATGCGTCACCTGTTCCGCGATGGGCGCTGGTACCGGCTGCTCGCCCCGCAAGGCTGCCGCTATCCAGCGCGCAGTGCTGGCGGCATCGCTGTCGTCCGGCAGCGGCGGCACTTCATCGGTGGCTTCCTGCTTTTGCACCAGCACGGTACGCTGGCCGCCGTGGAACCATTCGATCTGCTGCGCACGCTTGGCATTGGCCACGGTCTCGCCTTCGGTGCCGCGCATCAGGAAAGCATCGCCGCGTTGCGGCGGCGCGGCAGTCGCGAAGTAGTTGCTCAGCATTGCCAGGTATTCCGGATGGGTATAGGAAGTCAGCCGCAACGCCGGCCCCTGGAAGGGTTGCATGATCTTGACCAGGGTATGCGTGGAGTTGCGCACACCGAGCACACGGCGCAGCGCCAGCAGGCGCGCCATGCGCGGCGCCAGTGCTTCGATCGGCATAAAGACGGGTTGGCACTGCGCGAACTGTGCTTCGGCTTCCCGCGCCGAATGCGCGAATTGCAAGCCGAGTTCGTGCAGGATTTCCGCAGTCGTCACCCGGCCGTGATCGTGGATAACGCCATGAATCAGCACCGGCACGCCGTCGCGCGCCAGCAGCAGTGCCAGCAGCGGCGTCAGATTGGGTACGTTGCGCGAGCCGTTGTAGCTAGGAATTACGACCGGCGCGTATTCGCCGACCGGCGCGGCCAGTTGCTCGAAAGAGGTTTCCGCCGCATCGAGAAAGCCGGCGATCTCCTCGACCGACTCGCCCTTGATGCGCATGGCGAGCAGGATGCCGCCCAGTTCCAGGTCGGACACCCGGCCGTCGAGCATGGCGGTGTAGAGCTGGCGGGCATCCTCGCGCGACATGCTGCGCGCGCCCTTCTTACCGCGGCCGATTTCCTTGATGAAGGGAGCAGCGGGAAAGGCGTCTTGGGGTTCGGAGGTTTGCATGGGACAGAGTATACCGAAGCCAGGACCGTGATCCTGAATACCAGGGCTTTTCCCCTCCCCCAAACATTCAACCGCTTTATTGACAATTCCGGAATTGGGGCATATATTCAACCACATGGTTAACATTAATTCCCCTCAATTGGACTCGGTCTTCCACGCTCTCGGCGACGCCACGCGGCGACGCATGTTGCGCGAACTCGCACAAGGAGAGCGAACGGTGGGCCAGCTCGCCGAGCCCTTTGCCATCTCGCTTGCCGCAGCGTCGAAGCACATCAAGGCATTGGAAAACGCGGGCCTCATCCGGCGCGAGGTACGTGGACGCACCCACCTGTGCCGTCTGAATCCCGGCCCCCTGGCCAGCGCGCACGAGTGGCTCGGTTTCTACGAGCGATTCTGGACCGGCCGCCTAGATGCGCTCGAACAACTGCTGCGCGAGCAGGACCGCCCTCCCTCTCCACCACTCCCGAAAGGAAAACGGAAATGAACGACACTGCGACACTCGCCGCCTATGGCGTTCTGACCGAGCCTGCGACGCTGACGATCCAGCGTCTGTTGCCCGGGCCGATTGAACGCGTCTGGGCTTATCTCACGGATAGCGATCTGCGCCGTCAATGGCTAGCCGCGGGCCCAATGGAGATGAAGGTCGGTGCACCCTTTGAATTCGTGTGGCGTAACGATGAGCTCTCCAACGCATCCGGCGAGCGACCGGAGGGCTTCCCGGATGAGCACCGAATGCAGAGCCGGATCACGGAACTCGATCCACCCCGCATGCTGCGCTTTACCTGGGAAGGCAGCGGTGACGTCAGCTTCGAGCTGGAGCCGCAAGGCCCCGAGGTGCTGCTAACAGTCATCCATCGCCGCCTGCCCGCACGGACAACCATGTTGGCGGTGGCGGCCGGCTGGCATGCGCATCTGAATATTCTGGTCGCTCGCGCCAACGGCAAGGAGCCTACGCCGTTCTGGGAAACCTGGACCCGCCTCAAGCAGGAATACGATCTGCGTCTGCCGGCGTGACCGATCGCAGGTATCAAGGCATCGTCCGGCGAGCATGGGCGGTGCCTGCTGCAGCGACAAGAACATTCAGAGGATGGGAACCATGAAAGCCATGTGAGTCCTATCCCTCATCGCCACCGCTCGCCTGGGCTTCGGGACCCGCTCAGCCCAGGCGAGCGAGACGACCATCAAGGCAATGCCAACCCACCTCGAAATTCTTCTCTGCTACGACGCGGAAGGCACAAAGGCGTATTTGAAGGTCATCATGGACGCCGCATATAGGGAGGCAAGGCCTTCTGCAGCGCGGCGCCAGCAGGCTCTTGCCGAAAGCGGGCACGATCCCGCCGACGGCGCGTGCGCCGCTGTCGCCGTGGCGGGCTCTCGCGGTGGTCTTGGTTGCGCTCAATTCTCTAACTCTGGACTTGCCGGTGGTGCGGTAAGAAGAAGACGCCAAGCGGAGCGGATGCGCTACACTGTGAAGCGATTTTTCAGACGCACGCCAGACTCCTCACTTCGGTTAACCACTTCAATGTTTTCCCTGCTTTTGAAATGCGCGCTCGGTGCCCTCGCGGTCTTGCTGATCGCGCTCTTGTCCAAATCCAAAAGCTTCTTCATTGCGGGGCTGGTGCCGCTGTTTCCCACCTTCGCGCTGATCGCGCACTACATCGTCGGCACCGAGCGTTCGCCCGCGGACCTGCGCACCACTGCCCTGTTCGGCCTCTGGTCGCTGGTCCCCTACGCGGTGTATCTACTGGCCGTCTACTGGTTGAGCGTGCGCCTCAGCCTGGCGAGCACCTTGATCTCGGCGACGCTTGCCTGGCTCGTCTGCGCGGCAGCCATTCTAGTGGTGTGGTCGCGGGTCTATCCGGCTTCGGCGTAAGCATCAAGGCCGGCTAGGCATCCGGCCGCCACGCAGAGCCCGGGCCTAACGACGCCGGCGCGCCGCGCAGACACAGCTTAGTAATCTCTCCGGCTCTCCCACCGCTGGCACTACGGCGCCACCACCACTTCCACTCCGGCTTCCTCCAGCAGGCTTCTCATCGCCGCCGGCGGTGGCGCATCGGTGAACAGCACGTCCACCTGCGCCAGATGAGCTACGCGCACCAGCGCCTGTCGGCCGAACTTGTCCTGGTCCGCCACCAGCCAGACCGCGCGCGACTGCTCGATGATGGCCTGCGCCACCTTGACCTCGCGCGGATCGAAGTCGCGCAGCGTGCCGTCCGGTTCGATGCTGGAAATGCCAATGACGCCGATATCCACCTTGAACTGGCGGATGAAATCCACCGTGACTTCGCCGACGATGCCGCGGTCGCGGTTGCGCACAACGCCGCCAGCAACGATGACTTCACATGTCGGATTGTCGGCCAGGATCGCCGCCACGTTCAGGTTATTGGTCACCACGTGCAGATCCGGGTGATGCGTCAGCGACCGCGCCACTTCCTCGGTGGTAGTGCCGATGTTGATCAACAGCGAGCAGGCAGGCGGCACGCGGGCGGCGACCGCGGCCGCGATCCGGTGCTTGGCGTCGCTGTTCATGCTTTGGCGCTGGCTGTAATCGATGTTTTCCACCGACGACGGCAGGCAGACGCCGCCGTGATAGCGCATCAGCAACTTGGCTTCTTCCATCTGCTTGATGTCGCGCCGTACGGTTTGCGGCGTCACATTCAGTTGCCGGGCCAGGTCTTCCACCGAGATCGCGACTTGAGCGCGGACTTGTTCAAGCAAGCGACGTTGACGCGGATTGAAATTCATTTGGTCTCCTTTTTGTTACTTTTTTGTTCGCCTAAGTTGTCTTAAATGAAAATGATTGAATAAAACCGAACCAAAATGATCAATTCCGTGTTGACTTCCTTTCGTATCGTATCGTATCTTCTTACCCAGAGACAAATTCCGTCGCCTGAATTTCCCAAAGAATAGTGCAGCAAATACCTCAACCCATCGAGTGCGACCTGCTGGTCGTCGGCGGCGGCATCAATGGCGCCGGAATCGCGCGCGACGCCGCCGGGCGCGGCCTGTCGGTGCTGTTGTGCGACAAGGACGACCTGGCCGCGCACACCTCCTCGGCCTCCACCAAGCTGATCCACGGCGGCCTGCGCTATCTCGAACACTACGAATTCCAACTGGTCCGCAAGGCGCTGATCGAGCGCGAGGTCTTGCTGCGCGCGGCGCCGCACATCATGTGGCCCTTGCGCTTCGTGATGCCGCATGAACCGAGCCAGCGCCCGGCCTGGATGATACGCGCCGGCCTGCTGATGTACGACTTGCTGGCGCGGCGCGAGCTGCTGCCCGGCTCGCGCGGCATCGACCTGCGTCGCCATCCGGCCGGCGCACCGCTGCGCGCCGGCTTCACGCGCGGCTTCGAATATTCCGACGGCTGGGTGGACGACGCCCGGCTGGTGGTGCTGAACGC
>JAEWBA010000081.1 GCA_023391395.1 Pseudomonadota bacterium | reverse complement strand
GCCTGGGCCTGATGACCATGTCGCTGGCGCGGAACACCGCGCAGCTGCCACAGGTGGCGGAAAGCCTGGCCATCGAGCAGCCTTTCGCAGACCATACCGATGCGGCCATCATCAGCGGCTGCCTTGCCGCGCAGGCCGGCGCGATCGAGCGTGCCGTCGCCGCGCAGACGCAGCGTAGCGGTGGCCCGGTGCAATGCCTGCTTTCCGGCGGCGCCGCCGGGCACATCGCCCCGCATCTCAAGGTGCCGCACCAATGCATCGACAATCTCGTGCTGATCGGACTGCAAACCTTCGCCGGGGCCAAGACGCCATGCTGAAATTTCTCTTCTGGATGCTGCTGTTCGCCAACGCCGCTCTGTACGCCTACCGCGAAGGCCACCTCGAAACCTTCTTCCCCAGCGGGCGCGAACCGGCGCGACTGAAGAATCAGCTCAACGCCGACAAGATCCAATTGCTGCCCCCCGAGCCTGCCGCCGAAAAGACCGGGACGCCGCCTCCTTCGCAAGCGCCAGCTCCGGCCCCCGCTCCAGCTGCGCCCGGCGCAGCGCCGAGCCCCGCGCCTGCCAGGGCGCCGGCGGTCAGCGAAGGTCCTGCGGCGGCGCAACTTGCCTGTACCGAGATCGGCGATTTCAACCTGGAAGACGCACGGCGCTTCGAGACGCAGTTGGCCGGCGCCGCGCTGGCCGAGCGCGCCAGCCGCCGCGTCCTCAGGGAAGCGGTTTCGTATGTGGTGCACATTCCGCCGCAAGCCGGCAAGGAGGGCGCCGATAAGAAGACGGCCGAGCTGCGCGGGCTGGGCGTCACCGATTCCTACATCATCCAGGACAATTCGCCCCTGCGCTGGGGCATTTCGCTCGGCGTTTTCAAGACCGAGGAAGGTGCGCGCGCTCACCTCGCTAGTCTGACCCTGAAAGGGGTGCGCTCGGCGCGCATCCTCACCCGCAATGCGGGCACGGTGGCGATCCAGCTGCGTGACCTGGATGCGGGGATGAAGGCGAAGCTGGACGCGATCAAGAGGGAGTTTCCGAAGCAGGAAGAGCGGGCGTGTGCGCGGGCGGCGTAGTGGCATGAATATCCATCCTCTCGCCTCGGATGACGCCCCGCTCATGGAAGCCATGCTGACCATGTTCGGCAAGGCGTTCGCCGATCCGGAGAGCTACTTGAAGTCGCGCCCGAGCCATGACTATCTGAAGCGCCTGCTTGGGTCCGATCATTTCATCGCGATTGCCGCCTTCGACGGAGGTGCGGTTGTCGGCGGTCTGGCTGCCTACGTGCTCCAGAAGTTCGAGCAGGAACGCAGCGAAATTTATATCTACGACCTCGCGGTTGACGAGGCGCATCGCCGTCAGGGCATCGCGACGGCAATGATCGAGGAACTCAAGCGACTCGCCATGCGCATCGGTGCCTGGGTGATTTACGTGCAGGCCGATCATGGCGATAACGCGGCGATCAGTCTCTACACCAAGCTGGGTGTGCGTGAAGATGTGCTGCACTTTGATATTGCGCCGTCTGCTTGAAGCGACTACACGCCGGGAGCCTTCGCATGAATCTGCGCGGCTTGCACCGCAGCTCCGCCATCGTCGTCGCGAGCTTCGCGATGCTGCATATCGCGAATCATCTGGTATCACTGTCCGGGGTGCCGGCCCACATCGCCTTCATGGAATCAGCACGCCTCGTCTACCGCAATGCCTTCGTCGAAACGGTGCTGCTCGTCTGCGTGGCATTCCAGGTCGTCAGCGGCCTGTGGTTCCTCGTGCGCGGCTGGCGAACACGGCGCGGCGTGGTGGCGCGGCTGCAGGCGGCGTCGGGCGCCTATCTTGCGTTCTTCCTGCTGGTGCACGTGGGCGCGGTTCTGTTCGGGCGAGCGGCACTTGCACTCGATACCAACTTCTTCTTTGCGGCAGCGGGCTTTCATGTGCCGCCTTACCAGTTTTTCTTTGCGCCATATTATTTCGTGGCGGTGCTGGCGCTGTTCACGCATCTTGCCTGTGCGTTGTACTGGCAGCTCGATTCGATACAGCCGGCCCGGCGCAAACTCGTTCTGGCCGCGCCCTTCGCAACCGGTGCGCTGGCGTCTCTGCTGATCGTCATGTCGCTGGCGGGCATGTTCGAGCGGGTGGATATTCCGGCGCGCTACAAGGCCACTTATGCGTTTGGTGCAACCTGACTAGTCTTGTCCTGCTTGCATGAACTGAGCCTTGCGTGCGCGTGGGGCTCTGTCTGCAAAGCTCCGTGGCGCCCGGCTTGATCTGCCTCGTCATCGCGGCATGGCGCCGGATTAACATGAATTGCAGGCATGGCGGCGTGCCTTAATGCAATCGAAAGGAGAGTGCGATGAATCACAACCCTGTTGGCTGGTTCGAAATTTACGTGGACGACATGGAGCGTGCCAGGCGCTTTTACGAAAGCGTGTTCCAGTGCGGTTTGCAAAAGCTGGAAGCTGCCGAAATCGAGATGTGGACTTTCCCGATGCAAGCGGAAGCGAAGGGCGCGGCGGGCGCGCTGGTGAAGATGCCCGGATTCGGGCCGGGTCGGAATAGCGTGCTGGTGTATTTCAGTTGCGAGGATTGCGCCGTGGAGGCCGCGCGCGCGAAGGAGGCGGGCGGCAGGCTGGAGCGCGAAAAAATGTCGATAGGCGAGTATGGATACATTGCGCTTGCCTACGATACCGAAGGCAATATGATCGGCTTGCATTCGCGCCGGTAAGCGGCGAGCGCTGCTCAGGCTCGGTCAAGGCATGCTCGAATACGCGCTTCCCGCGCCGCCGCTGCGGACCTTCGTCAGCCACTACTGGCTGAGCCTGAATAATGCGCAGCGCGTGCATACCGTGCTCCCTGATGGCGCGGTCGATCTGGTCATCGAGCTGTCCGGCACTGCCATCCGTTGCACCGCCTTCGGCACGGCGATTCGCCGCGCCGAAGTGCCGGTGGCGCGCGGCAGCCATTATCTCGGTGTGCGTTTCAATGCCGGGCAAAGCCGCCATTTTCTTGGCATTGCTGCCCACGAACTGACCGATGCCAGCGAGAGTGCGCAAGGCTTGTTGCTGTTCGACTTGCGCGATGTCCCCGAACGGCTCACCGAGCGCGGCGTGTTCGTTCTGCTCGACACCATACTGCTGCGCCACCTGGCGCATCGACAGCCGCGTCGGCATGGCATCGATGCCTCGATCGACCTGATGTGCGCCAGCCGCGGCATGCTGGGCGTCGATGAGGCCGCCGCCGCATCGGGCAAGAGCAGGCGCCAGTTCGAACGGATGTTCCTACAGAAGGTCGGAATCTCTCCCAAGTTTTTTGCGCGCATCCTGCGCTTTCAACATGCCTCCGCATTGATGCGCTCAGCTACCCCGCTTGTCGCCGTCGCCGCCGACACCGGTTATTCCGATCAAAGTCATATGAGTCACGACTTCCTGCGTCTAACCGGCATGTCGCCGGCCGTCTATGCGCGCAGCGATGTCGCATTTCTACAAGACTTGCCGCCACCGGAACCGGACAATGGCCGCCTCGATCCACTTTACTCAAGAGGCGGTAAATGAAGTTCTGGTCCGGTGTGGTTACCGAAAAGGTGCGCGAATCGAAGGAGTTCTACGTTCGATTGTTCAATTGCGAAGTGCTGTACGAGGGCGAGGATGACTGGTTCGCCTTGCTGAAGCTGGGCGAGAGCGAGCTCGGGTTCATGAAGCCGGGCTTGGAGTTCCAGGCGCCGATCTACCGGGCGCCATTCCAGGGGCAAGGCATGTGGATTGCGGTCGACGTGGCCGATGCCGAAGCCGAATATCGGCGCATCCGCTCGCTGGGTGTGTCGATCGCGGTGGAGCTGCGCGATGAGCCTTGGGGCGACCGTCATTTTTCCATCATCGATCCGAACGGCATCGGTGTCGATGTGGTGCAACGGATCGCGCAGAGCGTTGCTTGATCTACCTTTGCGGGCGGCAGGCGTGTGAAGCCTGCCGCCCGCTCAAGTCTCAATGCGAGCGGATCATCGTCCCGAATGCCTGCTCGGTCAGCACTTCCAGCAGCAGCGAATGCTCGATGCGGCCGTCGATGATGTGCACCGTGTTCACGCCCGACTTGGCGGCGTCCAGGGCCGATGAAATCTTGGGCAGCATGCCGCCGGAGATGGTGCCGTCGGCGAACATCTCGTCGATCTCGCGTGCCGACAGGTCGGTCAGCAGCTTGCCGCTCTTGTCCTGCACGCCGGCGATATTGGTCATCATGATCAGTTTCTCGGCCTTGAGG